>JBHNNM010000024.1:0-13864 GCA_048563625.1 Gammaproteobacteria bacterium
CCCATAGAAACATTAACTGATGGGAAATCAGTCTGGGCTGAAAAAAATTTAGCTCAGGTTTAATCTGACAGACACCTTCAAAACGGGAGGACTGTCAGATCAGGTCGGAACTACTACACATCATAGTAAATTATTAAAACTATCTGGCTCGTTTAGGTATGTTCAGTCGATTACGTTTCTCCCATAAGGTTTTTCGGCTGATCCCCAGATGTCTGGCCAGTTCGGTTTCCGTTAAATGCTCATTAACTTTAAGAAAGTGGATAAGGTATTCATCCAGGGATAATTTTTCCTTATCTACATCCATCAGTGGTTCTGTTTCAGGCAACTGTTCTCTGGTATTTTCCTGATGCTGCTCTTTAGTAAATAAGGACAGATGTTGGCAGCTGATTTTATCGCCATCTGCCAGAATGACGGCACGCTCAATCACATTCTGCATTTCCCGGATATTGCCCGGCCAGTCATATTGCTGAAAAAGTGCCAGCACTTCTGCTGAAAAATGCACTTCCGGTTTGGCCATTTTTTTGCGCATATCCTCCAGAAAATAATCTGCCAGTTTTATAATATCACCGTTGCGTTCCTTAAGAGGAGGTAAACGGATATCAAAGACATTGAGCCTGAAAAACAGATCACTACGGAACTTGCCGTTGTCCACCATATCCTGTAAATCTTTATGGGTCGCCGCAATCAAACGGATATCTACTTTTCTGGACTGGGTAGAACCCACACGCCTGACTTCACCTTCCTGCAGCACCCACAGCAAATGTGCCTGAATATCCAGAGACAGTTCTCCAATTTCATCCAGGAACAAAGTACCACCGTCTGCCGCTTCAATTAAGCAAGGGTGATCTTTATCTGCACCGGTAAAGCCACCCTTGTTATAACCAAACAGTTCCGATTCAATCAGGTTTTCTGCTATAGCTGCACAGTTGATACTGATTAAGGAAGCCGCACTGCGGGTACTGTACTCATGTATGGCTCTGGCTACCAGATCTTTACCCGTGCCGGTTTCGCCCAGTATCAGTACGGATGTATCCAGAGGGGCCACCTTGTGTATTCTCTGATTCACTTCCTGCATGGCAGGGCAGTCACCTATCATGCCATAAACCTGATGTTCTCTGGACAACTGCTGTTTTAATACGGTATTTTCCAGTTCCAGTTTGCGTTCCTTAATGATCCGCTCAACCATTAATAACAGCTCAGTGTGATCAAATGGCTTGGAAATATAATCCTTTGCACCCATTTTCATGGCATCTACAGCTGAACTGACGCTGTCGCTGGTCATTATAATTACCGGAATATCTGGAAAATATTCCAGTATCCGGGTGCCTTCCTCACCTGGCAGCCTTAAATCACTGAGGATCAGTTCACAGGCCTGTTTAGCCAGTATCTGTACCGCTTCTTCTACCGATTCTGCGGTCAGAACCTGATAGTTGTTTTTTTCCAGCAGGCGTTTAAGTGAATCCCGAATTAAAGGCTCATCATCAATAACCAGTAGTCTTTTCATATTAACTTCCTTTTCTATTTTCCTGCTCATTGTGACCTGAGGCCGGCTGATCAATAATAAAACAGGCGCCTGAACCAAGTTCATTGGCAATACGATCCGTCACTTTAATATCACCGCCGTGATCATGAATAATATTGTACACAATAGACAGGCCAAGCCCCATGCCTTCACCAGCCGCCTTGGTGGTAAAAAAGGGCTCAAACAGCCGCTTTTTATCTTCTTCACGAATGCCGCTGCCCTGATCAATGACCTCAATCCTGATCATATTGCCCTGCTGTGCAGAACGAATATAAATGGTATCTTCATCCTGTGAGGCATCACTGGCATTATTTATCAGATTAACAAAAACCTGAATTAACTGCTGCTGATCGCCGCTGATAATATGTTCTGCAGAACATTCATTAATAATAGCCTGGTGTTTGGCCTTGTGGCTCAGGGTCACCAGATGTATTGCCTCATCTACACAGAGTTTAAGTGATAATGGTTTTCTGGGCGGTTTAAGATAATTGCCGCTGCGGGAAAAGCTGGATAAAGACTGGATGATAGTGGTTATTCGGCGCGTCTGATTTAATACCTCTTCCAGATGCTGATGCAGATGTTGTTTTAAATAGTCCTCATCATCCTCAGCCATTAAATTCTGTGTTACTGATGCAATACCTGTCACTGGGTTGCCGATCTCATGCGCCACACCAGCCGCCAGCCTGCCTATAGAAGCCAGACGCTCACTATGAGCCAGGCGGTTTTCCAGTTCCTGTAAATCACTTAAATCTTCCACCAGCAGGACCACACCATCGGTATAGGCCAGTCCGGTATTTTTATCCCCTGAAATACTTTCATTGAGCCGTGAACGCCGAAACGAACTGATTAATGATGACTTGTGCAGGTTAAAAATACGCCGGGTATAATTAATATGTACCTGTATTTTTCTTAATTGCTGCTCTTCACCCTGGATAAAACTGTAAAAAAGCTCTCCCAAAGGCGAGGGCAGTGTCTGTATGGGTTCCCCTAGAATCTGTTCTGCCTTAATACCGGACAGTTTTTCAATGGCATGGTTCCAGTTAATCACTTCACCGTTAATACCCACTGAACAGACCCCCAATGGTAAATCCTGCAGCACCTGTCTATGGTAACGGCGCATATCATCCAGTTCACCCGCGACACCTTCCAGGCGGGTTCTGGAATCTTCCAGACGGTTTTCCATATAGCGGAAACTTTTAGCAAAAAAATCGCGGGTATCAGTATCCAGTGCCAGCTTTTCATTCACCACCACCCTGGCCAGAATGGGGCCAATCAGGCCGGAAAGATTGCGTTCTATCCGTTCCCTTAACTGGCGCAAATGCACTGGATTAGTATCATTCCTGTCCATGGACAGATCTCTGAGTGCTTTTTCAACCTCCTTGTCGGACATGTTTTCACCCAGCAACAGGGCCAGTTGCTCCTTAATACTGTCAATAGAACGCACCACCATAACCCCTTTTGGCGGAGTGAGTGTTGTTGAGCAGCAATTCCAGGCATTTTCATTTTCTGCCGCACTGGCCCGGGTCAGCAGAGACACCAGCACAAACAATACAAAATTGGCAGACAGTGAAGCAAAGGTGACTGAACCCCAGTGATCCGAACTGTTAAACAGGCTGCTGAAGGCAGGAACGATGTCAAAGACAGCCGGGGACAGGAAACCTGAATTAACCAGCAGAGGTAATAACAGGGCATAAGCCCACACCAGTGAGCCGGCAAATAAACCGCTTAAAAATCCCAGCCGGTTGGCACCCTGCCAGTACAGCAGGCCAATGGTTCCGGGCAGAAACTGTGCAACGGCCACGAATGAAATCAGGCCAAGCTGTGCCAGTCCCTGGTGTCTTGACAACAACAGGTCAAAGGCAAAACCTGACATAATAATAACGGTTATCAGAATACGTTTGCCCTGCAGCAGTCGTTGATAAATATTGGTGCTTTTATGGCTGAATTTGCGGGGAAAAATGGCCGGCAGGACAAAATGCTTCATAATCATATTGGCCAGCGCCAGTGTAGTGACAATCATCATAGCACTGGCTGCAGATAGACCACCTATAAAGGTCGCGGCAGCAGGGTATTATCACTGTGCAGGGTAATGCCCAGCACATAAAAATCCGCCGATGTGGATGTCTGCATAAACTGCCCGGCCCATAGTATTATGGGGATAGGCAAGTTCATTAATAACAGCAGAGTAGGAAATGCCCAGCTGGCGGTATGAATGGATTTGCTGTCAAAATTCTCACTGATCCCCATATGGAACTGTCGCGGCAGAAACAGAGCCGCACAGAAAGACAGGAAAATAAGACTGTTCCAGGAGCCATCACGGATGGGCGCCATCAGTTCCTGCTGCTTGCCGGGATTATCTGCCAGCCATTGCTGCAGGCCGGAGAATCCGTCAAATACTGAATACAGGGCAAACAGGCCGACACTGAGCAGGGCAAAGAGCTTCACCAGCGACTCGAATGCAATGGCTACGACCAGTCCTTCATGCTTTTCCCGTGCTGAACTATGCCGTGCACCAAATAAAATGGCAAACAGAAGCCCAGTGAAATCATTATGGGTGTAGCTTCATTGGTGAGCACCTGCATTGACTCCGTTACGGCATGGATCTGCAGGGCAATATAGGGCAGGGTGCCCAGCAGCATAAACAGCGTGACTACAATGCCAACAAACTGGCTCTGGTAACGAAAGGCGAACAGATCCGCAAAGGAGGATAACTGGTGCTCCTTGCTTAATTTTAAAATGGGTGCGAACAGCCAGGGCGATAATAACCAAGCCAGGGTCACTCCCAGATAGATGGTTAAAAAGCTGTAACCCTGACGTTCTGCAAAACCAACAGTGCCGTAAAAACTCTAGGAAGTTGCATAAACGCCAAGGGAAAGAGAATAAATTAAATGATGCCGGGCCAGTTTAGAGAACTGAGGTTTGTTGTCCACCAGCCAGGCGATAAGAAACAATACCCCAAGATAGAACACACCGACACCGGAGGCAAATAACTGCCATAGTTCAAAGTTCATGGCGTTTTAACCAACGGTACAGGAACCAGGTCAGGATAATAAGCCCGAACCAGATCAGGTAAGGAGTGTACCAGGGCATATACTCATCCGCCCAGATATAACGTACCGGCGAACAAATAAGAAAAAAGCCGCCAATAAATAATAATAAGGCTCGTTCCCTAAACAGATCCTGTACAGGCTGTTTCATAGTCTGAATTATAGCCCAAAGTTACGTTTTGTAACACTTTAACCTGGTTTCCAGACCTGGAGAATGGATTCTTTATTTGCAGGACTCTGTTTTCTGTTCCAGTAAGTTGCTCTTTGATAAGCCTGTTCAAAAAATTTCGGATCTTTTGCAATATCCGTACAGAGTTTTTTGGTGTCCGGACGCACACCGCCCCCCCCAGATCCAGCCGATCCGCATCCCAGCAGGTTTGTATAGTAATGTCTGCTTCCGTCAGTCCCCGGCTGTGATAATAACAGGCATATTCCAGCCGCTCTTTTTGCACAGGCCTAATATTCAGCAGGGTATCTGGCAGGCTGTGGATAAAGGCAGCGGCTCTTGGGTCATGCTCAGGATCATTAAAATCAACTTCTCGTTTAACATCGTGTAAAAAAGCAAATAACTCCACCACCTTTTGATCGGCCGTATTGTTTCGGGCAATCTGCAGACCGTTTACCCTTACCCTTGACCAGTGCGGCAGACCATGAATGCCTTGCCAGTCCAGTATAAATGTACTTCTGATTAACTGCAGTACTTCTCTGCTTATCATTAATAATTATTCCTTTTTTCTGTAAAACCTGTAGATGACTAGGATCAATTTTATTCAAGTATTTTACCACTTTCTAATAATTTCATTTGACAAAGTATATTATAAAATACAACAATACTGATAATCATTCTCATTTAAATTTATAGGAGTTCTAAATCATGACGTTTCTTTCATCAAAGCGCCCTTTTCTTTTAGGTGCAGGTCTGCTGCTTTCCAGCTTATCAGCACAGGCCGTTGAATATCCTGTAGGTGTTCCCGAACAGCGTAACGGCATGGAAATCGCTGCAGTTTACCTGCAACCTGTACGCATGGAACCCGAAGGTATGATGACTCCTTCTGAAAAATCTGATGTTCACCTGGAAGCTGATATCCGCGCCCTGGACATCAATTCCAATGGTTTTGCCGAAGGTGATTGGATACCTTATCTGCATGTTAAGTACGAAGTCCGTAAAAAAGGCTCTGATAAAGTCATTAAGGGGGATTTTATGCCCATGGTGGCTAATGACGGTCCTCATTACGGCGATAATGTAAAGCTCATGGGTCCAGGCAAATACACCGTTAAATATACCATCTACCCACCTAATTCTCCTGAAAATCCTTCCGGCAAACACTTTGGCCGACATACTGACCGCCTTACCGGTGTACGTCCCTGGTTCAAACCCTTTGATGTGGAATATGAATTTATCTTTGCCGGTATTGGTAAACGCGGAAGCTATTAAACCATGCTGAAGCTAAAAACACTCTCTCTTGCAGTAATCGCCAGCCTAAGTATCAGCAGTTTCAGTTTGCCCGTTTCCGCCAGCAACCTAGATGCGCAGATTTTAAAACGTCTGGAACAGATGGAAAAATCCCTTAAGGCTCTGGAAACGGAAAATGCCCAGCTTAAAAAAGCCCTGAACGAGCCTTATATTAGTGACAGTGAACCAGAAATCACTGCCCGTCTTAAGGGCGTTGAATCGCAGTCCAATAGCTATAAAAAGGTTGCCAAAGTTGTAGAAAGCCTAGAAGGTATTGAAGTTTCCGGCGGACTCACCATGGCCGCACAAAAGCTTTCTTCCAAACCTCAGAACTATCAAGGTAAAGATTCAGAAGTTAATTACCGGGGAGATGTCAGCATTAGCCTGCCTGCCGGTAATATTGGTGCTTCCGAAGGCCTGTTATATGCTCACTTTCGTGTTGGTCAGGGTCTGGGTATAGAAAATGCCGATAACAAAGCTTTTTCTTCTTTTAACAGTACCAGTTTTCAGCGCCCAGACTCCAATACTTCCGACAGTAGCGTACTGCTGGCTCAGGCCTGGTATCAGTTAAATATACCGTTACCACTGGGCGGCAAGCCGGACTTATCCAGAGAACACCTGGAAATGAATATCGGTAAAATGGATCCCTTTATGTTCTTTGATCAGAACGCTATTGCCGATGATGAAACCCGCGGCTTTATGAACCAGTCCTTTGTGCATAATCCCCTGCTGGATACCGGTGGTGATATTGGTGTGGATGAGTTTGGTTTTACCCCTAGTTTTCGTATGGCCTGGGTCAATGATTTTTACAAACCAGAACATTATGCCGTTTCCTTTGGAGCTTTTGGTGCCGGTGATGGTGCCAAGTTCAAGGATACCTTATCTGATCCTTTCTATATTGCACAGGCTGAGACTCAACAGCGTTTTTCGGGCTTAACCGCTAACTACCGAATTTATTACTGGAAAAACTATTCCGGACAGGACTTTAATAAACCTGACAAAAATTACAGCACCCATGCCGGTTTTGGTTTAAGCCTTGACCAGCAGGTGCATGACTATACCACTGTCTTTGCCCGTTATGGCCAGCAGACCAAGGGTGACGTGTCCTTTGATCAGACCCTGACTTTTGGTGCTGAATTTGGCGGCAGTTACTGGAGCCGAGGTGGTGATGCCATTGGTGCAGCTTTAGGCTTCCTGTCTCTGAGTGATGAATACAAGGATGCAAATCCGTCAATGAATGATGGAGCTGAACAGGTCGCAGAACTTTATTACCGTTATCGAATCAATGAACAAATCCATCTGTCACCCAATGTACAGCATATTCGCAATCCTGCCGGTGATAAAGATGCATCCTCTTTAACTGCTTATGGATTAAGAGCACAGTTAGATTTTTAATATTAATCCAGACTTTATTTGGAGTTATTTATGAAACAAATTTTAATGCTGTTTATAAGTGCTTTTCTGTTTCTGAGCAGCACTGTGCATGCTGAACTGCCCGCCTATAAACTGAGCGTCAAAAACGCTTACTTTGAACCGGAAGTCATTGAAGTACCCTCTAAAACCCGCTTTAAAATCGTCATTACCAATCTTGGTCCGGGCCCGGAAGAATTTGAAAGCAAAAAGTTACGCAAGGAAACAGTACTGCCTGAAGGCGTTACCCGTTCTATAGTTTTTGCCCCCTTAAAACCGGGCCGGTATCGTTTTTTTGGTGAGTTTCACCCTGAAACTGCGGAAGGCTATATTGTTGTTAAATAGAGAGATAAATTATGGGTAGTACTATTTTTATTGTCTGGCGAGAAAGCATTGAAGCCATGCTGGTAATTGGTATTTTATACACCTGGCTTAAAACACAAACCCGTTCCGGCTCTGTTGATGCCGTAATGGGTTTACGTTATTTATGGGGCGGCATTATGGGCGGCATCGGCCTGGCGTTAGTACTGGCCTTTATTATGCTCAAAGTACAGAGTGAACTGGCCGCCGAGGCACTGGATTATTTTCAGATTGCCATTGTGCTGATTGCCTCTGCCCTTATTACCCAGATGGTGATCTGGATGCGCCGTAACGGCCGCACACTTAAGGCAGAACTGGAAAACGGCCTGCAACAGGCCAGGGAAAATTCAAACTGGTGGGGCATGGCCACTCTGGCCGCCATAGCCGTGGGCCGGGAAGGTGCTGAAACCGTTATTTTTGTTTATGGTAACGGACTGGCACAGAACACCGCACTTATGCCGTTTAGCCTGGCGGTTATCGGTGGTTTTGTACTGGCTTTTATTACTTTCTGGGCACTGCAAAAAGGCACGCGCTGGTTTTCCTGGCAACTGTTTTTCCGGGTCAGTGAAGTCTTATTACTGCTGTTAGCGGCTGCCTTACTGGTGGATGGTATAGAACGTATGATTGGACTTGACTGGATACCGGCCATTATTGATCCTGTCTGGGACAGCAGTTTTATACTGGATGACAGCTCCACTATCGGCTCTCTGATTTCAGCCTTTACCGGTTATCGTTCTTATCCGGCACTGAGCATGTTACTGGCCTATGGTCTTTACTGGCTGGCGGTACTCTGGTTATTAAAGCGAGCCAGTGTAAAGCCAGTGGCCAGAACCTGAGCCTTTAACACAAACTGTTCACATTATTTAAAACTAAAGCATTACACCCAGACAAGAGTTACCAAAGTATTATGAATGTCTCCACCATAGCCATTAAACAATTACCACTAAAAAAACCTTTTTTGCAAAAACTTGGCGATTTTATGCAGCAGCACCGAAGACTTATTCTGGGTCTGCAATGGTTTATTGTATTATTTTACTTTACCCTGCTGATCTGGCCGGCCATGCTGCCGCTGCCCAAAGATTATGTGCATTTTTATGAAAATTTAATTCTCTTTGCTCAGTTTGTTTTCTGGGGGATCTGGTGGCCCTTTGTTATGCTAAGTATGGTATTAATGGGCAGGGTATGGTGCGGGGTTTTCTGTCCGGAAGGGGCATTAAGTGAATGGAGCAGCCGCTTTGGACTGGGGCATGCCATTCCCCGCTGGATGCGCTGGGGCGGCTGGCCCTTTGTCGCGTTTGTGATCACCACCATTTACGGTCAGCTTATTTCGGTTTATGAATACCCCAAAGCCGCTCTGTTAATCCTAGGTGGCTCCACAGTGGTAGCCGCTGGTAGGTTTTATTTATGGCAGGGGCAAACGGGTCTGGTGCCGTCACCTGTGTCCGGCCAATGGCATATTTTCCCTCCTGTCCCGTCTGGCTCTCATCCATTTTAAAGTGGATAGCGAAGCCTGGGATCAGGCTCCGCACCGCACCCCGGCCGTAGACTGCGCCCCGCTGATCAGTGTCCGCAGTATGACCGGTAATAGTGACTGCCATATGTGTGGTCGCTGCAGCGGCCACCGTCAGGCTGTTGCCCTGAGCAGCCGCTCACCGGCTCAGGAAATTCTGAATATTGAACCGGCTAAAGCCAGTTACTGGGATATTTTATTACTGGCACTGGGCATGCTGGGCGTGGCTACCGGCGCTTTTCAATGGTCCGCCTCACCCTGGTTTGTACAGTTAAAACAGAACATTGCCGAATGGCTGATTGAGCGTGACAGTTTCTGGCTGCTTAATGATAATGCCCCCTGGTGGTTATTAACCCATTATCCCGACACTAATGATGTGTTCAGCTATCTTGATGGAGTAAGTATTTTACTGTATATCGGCGCAACCACCGCTGTCATTGGCGGCAGTATTATGGCTGGTTTATGGCTGGCAGGACGTATTATTAAATCCGAAACCATAATCCCCTGGCATCTGGGCTATAGCCTGACCCCGCTGGCCGGTACCAGTATCTTTATGGGCCTGACCGCTCTGACCATCAGTATGTTAAAAGCCGAGCATATTGCCCTGGACTGGGTAGAACCCATGCGGATCAGTTTAATGCTAATTGGTTATGGCTGGATGCCTTATTTATTATGGCAGAAAACAGCACAGATTAATAAGCTGCAATGGCTGCAGAGATTATCTGCCTGGGTGGTTATATTAGTGGGTACAATACCGGTAGGATTAAGCTGGTATATTATGTTTTATGTCTGGTAAGAATATAATGCAGGGGAGGCTAAAATACTCCCCCTGCCGGACAAAACTCTACTTTAAAATTTTAGTGCCGCATTAATATAATAATAACGACCTGGCTCATTAAGCAGCATAACGTCACCACCGCCAGAAGTCAGCAATATCAGATCCTTATAGGTATTGTTTATAGCATAAGTTTTATCAAATACATTATCAATACCACCGGTGACTTCAAAATTACGGGTCAGGTTATGTGTCACTTTTATATTCATCACACCCCATCCGGATAATTTCTGTTCACCATTATCAGCATCATAATTGTCCCAGGTATCGGTACCAATAAACTCAACCCGTGCAGTACCGCTCATATCAGTAGTGTAATAGTCATAGTTCAGACCAAGGTTTAATTTAGTGGGCGTAATATTGGCCAGATCATCATCATTCTGGTTTGCACCGGATAAAGAATCATCTTTTTTACCACGCTGATAAGCCAGAGCAAAATCCATATAGATGTTATCGGTAAAAGAATAGACACCGGTAATATCAAAACCATAAATATGAGCATCAATATTTTCAAAATTATTGGTGCTTTTACTGGCATTATAATATATGTAATCCTTTAACTTACTATAGAAGGCTTTAGTTTTTATAGTCAGATTCTGAAAATTATTTTCCATACCCAGATCGATTTCATAATTAGTGGTTTCATCAAGATCGGGAGTACCGCCCTGTGCACCGCCTGGTCCAACCCAGTACAGTTCCCGGGCATCCGGCACACGTGAAGATTTACCAATGCCTCCAAAAAAGGTTGTTACATTACTGTATTGCCAGGTTACATTAGCAAAACCACTAAATGAGTCGTAGTCATTATCCCGGTCATTACCATCGGGCTCTATACTGGTATCATCATAACGGGCGCCAAAATTCAGGGTAAAATCGCTATAACGCTTTTCCAGCTCTGCAAATATCGCTTTGTTTTTAGTATCTACATCGTCAATACTAATAAGCCCCGTGATATCCTTCATTCCCATATAATAACCTGTATATTTTCCATCCCAGTTTCTTAAACTGGTATCCAGACCAATAGTCATCTCCATAGTTGGATCAAGATCAAAGGTGTTTTTTACTTTAAAACCCTGCATACGGGTTTCTAGTTTACTGATCAATTGTTTTGCTGAACCCGCTTTGGAAGAATTTCTGTAATAGGTTGACATAGGATGTTCTACATCTGAATCATAGTACTGGAAATATAACTTCTTTGAATATTCACCCAGATTAGTAATGGTATAATCCATATTCAATATATTGGAGTCATCATACATCGCATCCATTTTTCCCGATGGGTATAAAATATCATCGCTACGGTTTGCTGTATAACTAATCCCCATTTCATGGTTTTCAATGAGATTGAAATAAAACTTACTCATAAAGGTCTTCTTTTCATAGGCATCCATATTACGATATTCATCTTTATATTTAGTCCCTGCGGATACCCCCTGCTTATCCATCTGCTCCGCAAAATCATCACCATTACCATCACGATACTGACCACTGGATTCATTGGATAAAGTGACCAGACCACGAACCTGATCATTACCACCGGTAAAGGTCATGGCCTGACGCTCATAATTCCAGCGGCCGAAGTTTACACTGACTTCACCATGCAGATCTTTTTCCGGTTTTTTACTGGTGACTTTTACGGCACCGCTTAAGGTCCCGAAGTTTTCCACATCATAAGACCCTTCAATAATTTCAATGCTGTCAATATTATTGGTCAGGATATGAGAAATCGGGGTATCCATACGATTAGGACAGGCGCCGTAAATCTTGGCATCATCGTATAAGACATTAATATTATCCTTGTTCTGCCCTCTTAGAATAATATCATTGGCTATCCCGCTGCGGCGGATAATAGATATATTGGGCGTTCGTCTGCTCAGGGCTTCCGCTAGATCAGCTGATTTAACTTCATCCCCGCTGACATCCGCAATTTTGGTGGCTTCAATGTTAATAGCCGGAATATCTTCCGCTTTGGCCTGCATAGCAGCCAGAGCTGACATAACTGAAAGTGTTATCAGTGGAATAGTATTTTTATCAAATTGATTATGTTTCATTACATTTACCTCAATTAAGGTTATTGGTTATTATTCATAATTAAAAAACTCACAACCTTATTTCTATAGCAATTAACAGACCATATTTAATGACTTACGGTTTATCAATTACTTAGATTTTAATCAGATAAAAATATTTATTTCAGCCCATAAAAAGTGTGTGAGATAACACAATATCCGTGTCATCTCACACACTTTTGTAAATTTTTTATGCGCTGTGTGTAAGTTGCTTTAATAAAGCGATGCTTTGCTGAAGAATTTGGGGAACCGGCCTGTCCGGCAGGCCCAGAATGGTAATTTTGAGTTCTGGGAAATAAAGCAATTTAACCATTTCAAGCACTTCATAAAGACTGACACTATGATCCGAAACTGCTGAGCTTATATTTTGTAGTTGCTCATGACTGTACTGTGTGTTTTCACACACTGGCATATTTTCCGGCAGTGCATCAAGAATAATCAGCTGTTTAAGGCTTTGTTGTTTGAGCTTTTCTGTTAATACCAGAATGTCCTGAGGATTATTGGTGGTGTAAAAATATAACTGAGGGTGTTCTAAAAACCTGTTTTTAAACACCGGTATCACTTCAAGACCTGATACATCATGCCCATAATAAGAAACCAGGCCAATGACTAGAGTGTTAATCGTCTGGTCACCCGGCATTAATTTTAAGCTTGAGAAAATGCGTGGCACAGGAAATACAGGGGTCATAATTTCTTATCACCTGCTCTCCCAGTTGCCGCACCCTGTCTTCTGTGTAATCTCCGGCTTTTTCCTGCAGGTAGTTCTGTAAAGTGATCTGTAAATCCGCTTCTATACGTGCCTTGTTCTGACTGGTGGGCGGGATAATATTGGCTTTTACAATATTGCCGGCTTTATCCAGTTTATAATAATGCCAGAGCAGGCCGCGTGGTGCTTCTGTTGCGCCGCTGCATTCCCCGGCCTGTAAAGTTACCGGATGCCATGGCTGTGCCGGCTGTTGATAATTTTGCAGCAGTTCTATGGCCGTAATAATGCAGTGATGGATTTCCAGAGCGCGGGCAATAATACTGTTAAACATATTACAATCAGGGAACTGCACCGGCAGGCTTTCCAGTAGGGTGAGTGTTTGTGACTTTAACTGAGCCGCATTATTATTCAGGCGTGCCAGTGGCCCCACCAGATAAGCCTGCCCCTGTAGATGGGAGTGAAAGGCCGTGGACTGGGGTGCCTGAAATTCTGAAAAATACTGCGGGTATTCTTCAGTGCTGATATTCAGACCCTGATCCGAAATAATATTACCCTGATAAACTGCATAGCCGGTCTTATTATGCAGGGACACACTGGTAAAATCCTGTTGTGACTGCGGTAATTCCAGGGTAGCCAGCCATTGTACCAGTGCTTCGGCCTCGGTTTTTAAGGCCAGCAGACTTTCCAGCGGGGCATCAGCTTGGGCAGTTTCCGGTGCTTTGTAAAAGCCGCCCACTTTCACCCCGACGGGATGCACCGAGCGGGCACCCAGCAGGCTGATAATATCATTACCCAGTGCCTGCAGCCTCACCCCCCGCTGGACAATATCGGGGGTTGTTCTCCGCTTTAATGAGTGAGATTTTGTCCAAAATAGAACATGCTCTGCTCATCAGGAATGGAGGTTTGCCTGATTTTTAGTTTAAAATATTCGGTATCCCGAATCCCTCTGGCT
>JBHNNM010000025.1:0-13794 GCA_048563625.1 Gammaproteobacteria bacterium
GTAATACCTGTGGTGAACCGAGCGTAGCGAAGGTCGCCACAGGTATTACATGAACCGGCGATATTCAGTAAATATCATAAATACAACCTGGTTAAGTTGCACTTATGAGTTGAATCTAAGAGCTATTAACATGAGATTTGTCTTACATTTAAGTGCTTTATGTCACACACCTAGGGTTTTCCCTAAAATTGTAGGATAAATCCCTTGATCTTTCATTGAATGAAGCCTATATTAATAAACAATAATATAGGTTAATTAGGACATTGTAATGTTATACAAAATTATAATTTATATAATTGAGTTAACATTCAGTTTTTTTATTTCTGGCACAACGTATTCTGACGCGCTTGCTATCGATCATGAAGTGAAAACTTCTTCAACAGTTTTAAATAATTATTATAAAGAATTCGATAAGGCAATCGCGAGTGATAAAGAACAAACAGCTAAGCCTGTTTCTGATAAAGAACTGGAGTTTTTAATAAAAAAACCCAAAAAAGGAGAATTGCTCAGCAGTTATTATTCTGAGTTTTTAAGTAAATAATCGTTTTCTGAATAATCAGAAAGCTCAACAGAAAAAGGTTGTATTTAATACGACCTTTTTCTGTGGTACAAATTATCTGCTGCGATTTATCTACAAGCTCGCTAAGCTTCAACTGAATTTATTCAGGTTTAATGTCCCTTGCGCTTTTTGCGCAATTTATCAATCAGTTTAAGCTGAGCAATAGCTTCAGCCAGTGAGGCTTCCGCCTTGGCAAAATCAATACCGGATTCCTGATCCTGCAGAGCTTCTTCTGCACGTTCTTTTGCTTCTCTGGCAGCGTGTTCATCCAGATCACTGGCACGCAGTGCCGTATCAGAAAGAATGGTTACCACATAAGGCTGAACTTCCAGCAGCCCACCAGATATATAGATAGACTCCTGATTGCCGCCCTGCTCGGTAATAACCACTTCACCGGCTTTGAGCGTAGACAATAACTGGGAGTGCTGAGGTAAAATCCCCAGATCACCCATTGCACCGGGAACAATCACCATCTCGGCTAAATTAGAGAAGATCTCTTTTTTAGCACTGACGATGTTTAATTTCATGGTCATTGCCATGACAGTTCTCCTTAAATAGCGTTAGCCTTTTCAAGCACTTCTTCAATACCGCCGACCATATAGAAAGCCTGTTCAGGAATGCTGTCATGCATTCCTTCCACAATTTCCTTAAAGCCGCGAATAGTATCTTTCAGACTGACGTATTTACCGGCAGTACCGGTGAAAACCTCTGCCACAAAGAACGGCTGAGACAGGAAGCGCTGAATTTTACGTGCGCGACTTACAATCAGTTTATCGTCTTCGGATAATTCATCCATTCCCAGAATAGCAATAATGTCTTTCAGCTCTTTATAGCGCTGCAGAGTTGACTGTACGCCTCGAGCCACTTCATAGTGCTCATTGCCTACCACCTGTGGATCCAGCTGACGGGAGGTGGAGTCCAGCGGATCAACCGCAGGATAAATGCCCAGTTCCGCAATCTGACGAGACAGTACCACGGTTGCGTCCAGGTGAGCAAAGGTGGTGGCTGGAGATGGGTCAGTTAAATCATCGGCAGGTACATAAACCGCCTGAATGGAAGTAATGGAACCCACTTTAGTGGAAGTAATACGTTCCTGCAGAGCACCCATTTCTTCTGCCAGAGTAGGCTGATAACCTACCGCAGACGGCATACGGCCTAACAGGGCTGATACTTCGGTTCCTGCCAAGGTATAACGATAAATATTATCAATAAACAGCAGTACGTCATTACCTTCGTCACGGAAACCTTCCGCAATAGTCAGACCGGTTAAGGCCACACGCAGCCTGTTTCCTGGAGGCTCATTCATCTGACCATAAACCAGAGCCACTTTATCCAGTACGTTGGATTCAGTCATTTCATGGTAAAAGTCATTACCTTCACGAGTACGTTCACCAACACCGGCAAATACCGAATAACCACTGTGTTCTGCCGCAATATTTCGGATAAGTTCCATCATATTAACGGTTTTACCTACACCGGCACCACCAAACAGACCCACTTTACCGCCTTTAGCAAAAGGGCAGACCAAGTCGATTACCTTAATACCGGTTTCCAGCAGCTCTGTGGCTGCAGCCAGTTCTTCATAGGCCGGAGCTTCACGGTGAATGGAAGCACGCTTCTTTTCACCCACATCACCCTTTTCATCAATCGGGTTACCCAGTACATCCATAATACGACCCAGGGTCTCGGTACCAACGGGTACTGAAATGGGCGCACCTGTCGGGGCAACTTCCAGACCGCGCTTAATACCGTCTGTACTACCCATGGCAATACAACGAACTACGCCGTCACCCAACTGCTGCTGAACTTCCAGGGTAAGTTCTGCTTCAGTCACTATAATTGCGTCATAGACTCTGGGCATGGCATCACGTGGGAATTCCACGTCCACTACCGCACCAATAATCTGGACAATTTTTCCTGAACTCATTTTTAGTTCCTCTTTAAAGCTTAATTCTATACGGCAGCTGCACCGGCAACAATTTCGGACAGTTCCTGAGTAATGGCGGCCTGTCTTGCCTTATTATAGACAAGCTGCAGGTCATCAATCATATCGCCTGCATTATCGGTTGCACTTCTCATGGCAACCATTCGGGCTGACTGTTCACAGGCCACATTCTCGACCACACCCTGATACACCAGAGATTCAATATAGCGCATTAACAGGGCATCAATAACTTCTTCGGCCTCAGGCTCATAGATATAATCCCAGTGATATTTCATGTCCGCATGATCATCATCTTCAGACATTTCATGGTAGCGGACCCGCTTATGATCTTCTGCCGGAGCAACCGCTATGGGCAAAATCTGCGCAACAATCGGCTGCTGTGCCATAGTATTAACAAACTTGTTAAATACCACAAATAAACGGTCAATTCTACCCTCTGCATAAGCATCCAGCATCGTTTTAACGCTGCCAATCAGGTTTTCCAGACTGGGCTCATCCCCAAGATTTTCGGTGTGAGCAACAATATTTCCGCCGACACGTTTAAAAAAAGCACTTGCTTTAGAGCCGATAACACAGATATCAATTTCTATATCTTTTTCGTTACAGGCCTTCATGTCATTAATGGCTTCTTTAAACAGATTGGTATTTAAACCGCCACATAAGCCTCGGTCAGATGAGATAATAATATACCCCACTCTCCTCGCTTCACGCTCCTGCAGATACGGATGTTTGTATTCCGTATGGGCATAAGCCAGATGGCGTACCACATCAATCATTTTTTCTGCATAAGGGCGTGAGGCACTCATACGATCCTGTGCCCGACGCATCTTACTGGCTGCAACCATTTCCATGGCGCTGGTGATTTTCTGCGTATTTTTAATACTGCTGATCTGACTACGAATTTCTTTTCCGCTTGCCATACTCAGGTCTCCTGTTTACCAGCTACTATTGGATTTGAATGCAGTCACGGCTTCATTCAGGGCTTTTTCAATGTCGTCGTTATAATCTCCCAACTCATTGGTTTTATCCATTAAATCAGCGTGGTTGGCTTTAACATAATCCTGCAGGGCATTTTCAAAATAAACGATCTTGGCTACATCCACATCATCCAGAAAACCTTTGGTGGCTGCAAACAGGGAAACCGCCATCTGAGCCACACTATAGGGTGTGTACTGAGTCTGTTTCATTAATTCAGTCACTCGCTGACCCCGTTCAATCTGACTTCGGGTTGCCTCATCCAGATCAGAGGCAAACTGAGCAAAAGCTGCCAGTTCACGATACTGAGCCAGGTCAAGACGAATACCGCCACCGAGTTTCTTAATGATCTTGGTCTGTGCTGCACCACCTACACGGGATACGGACAGGCCGGCATTAATCGCAGGACGGATACCGGAGTTAAACAGATCGGTTTCGAGGAAAATCTGACCATCGGTAATGGAAATTACGTTGGTCGGTACGAAAGCGGATACGTCACCAGCCTGGGTTTCAATAATCGGCAGAGCGGTTAATGAACCGGTTTTACCTTTAACCTTACCGTTGGTGGCTTTTTCCACAAACTCGGCATTGACGCGTGAGGCACGTTCCAGCAGACGGGAATGCAGATAGAATACATCACCCGGATACGCTTCACGACCTGGTGGACGACGTAATAACAGGGAAACCTGACGATAAGCCCAGGCCTGTTTGGTTAAGTCATCATAAATAATCAGAGCATCTTCACCCAAGTCACGGAAATATTCGCCCATGGCACAACCTGAGTAAGGTGCAATATATTGCATAGCCGCTGCATCGGAAGCCGTTGCTGCAACAACAATAGTGTTTTCCATGGCACCGAATTCTTCCAGCTTACGAACCACTGAAGCAATAGAAGAAGCTTTCTGGCCAACCGCGACATAAATACATTTAATACCGGAATCTTTCTGGTTGATAATAGCGTCTACCGCAACGGCTGTTTTACCCGTCTGGCGGTCACCAATAATCAGTTCACGCTGACCTCGACCAATTGGTACCATGGCATCAACAGATTTCAGACCGGTCTGTACCGGCTGATCAACCGACTGGCGGGAAATTACGCCCGGTGCGATTTTTTCAATAGGAGAAGTCTCCTTGGAATCAATCGGACCTTTGCCGTCAATGGGGTTACCCAGTGAATCAACCACACGGCCTAATAAAGCCTCACCAACGGGCACTTCCAGAATACGGCCGGTACATTTAACCTTATCGCCTTCTGAAATGTGCTTATAGTCACCTAAAATTACGGCACCGACTGAATCACGCTCCAGATTCAGAGCCATACCAAAGGTGTTACCGGGAAATTCAATCATTTCCCCTGACATTACGTCACTTAAACCGTGAATCAGAGCAATACCATCGGCCAGACTGACCACAGTACCTTCTGTATTTGCTTCGGTTGTTACATCAAAATTTTCTATACGACTTTTGATCAGGTCGCTAATTTCTGATGGATTTAATTGCATTTTTTAATCCTCTTGTTCCGACTTGCTAGTGTCTCTTACCTAGCTCATCAGGGCATGGGTAATTTTTTCCAGTTGTGTTTTTACTGAACCGTCAATAACCATGTCGCCTGCGCGTATGATGACTCCACCTAGTAACGACTTGTCGGTTTTGGTGGTAATTGTCACGTCACGACCTAATTTCTTTTTCAGTGCTTCTGCAATGCTCTTTTTCTGAGTCGCATTGACAGCATACGCTGAAATAACCTGGGCCTCGATACTGCCTTCCGCATCCGCACGCAGTGCTTCATACATATCGGCTATATCAGGAATAATATCCAGACGACCATTTTCAGCCGCCAGTTTGAGGAAATTAATACCCTGCTCATCCAGTTCATCCTTACAGATCTCCTTAAACAGGTTGATAACCTGCTCATTAGAAATATCCGGATTGGAAATCACTTCGGTCATGGTTTCATTCGAAGCTACTTCTTTTAAAAGAGCCAGCTTGTCAGACCATACTTTAAGATTGTTATCGGCAAGTGCCAGAGAAAAGATTGCCTGAGCATAAGGTCTTGCTAATGTACTTATTTCTGCCATTATTTAGTCCTGGTTCTCATAAATTAGAGTTGCCCAACAACATCTTTTAACAAGTCGCCATGTGCTTTGGCATCGATCTCTTTCTTGATGATCTTGCCTGCTGCCGCTACGGTGATATCCACCACCTTGGCACGCAATGATTCTTTTGCACGATTCACTTCTTGTTCAATTTCAGCATTTGCAGCTGTAATCAGACGTTCACCTTCGGCCTTGGCATCAATTTTACTTTCTTCTATTATTTCCGCCGCACGTTTCTGTGCCTGAGCAAGTATTTCTGCTGCCTGCTCTTTAGCTTCTTTAATATGTTGAGCTGCTTTTTGCTCTGCCAGCCCCTGCTCGTGAATACCACGCTCAGCAGCAGCAAGACCATCGGCAATACGCTTCTTACGATCGTCCATCATCTGGGTCATTGGACCCCAGAGATATTTACCTATGAACCAGACCAATATCGCAAAGGTTATCATCTGGCCTATCAGGGTTGCGGTAATGCTCATCGCCTAATTCCTGTTGTTTGTTAAGTTAATACTTTTATTTCGTACTTTTTACTTACTGCGTACGTCAAAAACAGTCAATTAACCGCCAACAGAGGCTTTAACAGCATCAGCAAACGGATTCGCAAATACAAACCACATTGCCATACCCAGAACGATCATTGGAAATGCTTCCATCAGACCACCGGTAAACAGCATCTGACCCATTAACTGTGGACGCATTTCAGGCTGACGGGCAATACCTTCCAGGAACTTGGAACATATTAAGCCCCAACCCAGTGCTGAACCCAGACCTGCTGCAGCCAGAATAATACCTACTGCGATTGCTGTGTAACCATAAACTAAAGCCATTGCTTCCATTAGTTTCTCCTAAGTTTTAAAGTTTTTGAATTCGTTGTAACGTGTGTTTCCAGTTTAATGTTCTTCCATATCCTGATGTGCCATGCCCAGATATACAATGGTCAGCAGCATAAAAATAAAGGCCTGCAGAGTAATAACCAGAATATGGAAAATTGCCCATGCGGTACCCAGTGCTATCTGCGGTAAAAGTCCGAAAAGGGACGCGCCACCTAAAAGTGCAATCAGCAGGAAGATCAGCTCACCGGCAAACATGTTTCCGAATAAACGCAGACCCAGGCTGACTGGTTTGGCAATCTCTTCAATCGCAGTCATAATAATATTGACCGGAATTAAATATTTGCCAAAGGGGTGAAACAGGAACATTTTAAGGTAGCCAATCGGTCCCTTAATTTTAATGTTATAGAAAATAATCAGGGCAAAGACAGACAGCGCCAGGGCAAAGGTAGTACTTAAATCCGTGGTCGGCACCACTTTCATATAATGTATACCCACCAGCTGACCCAGTGAGGGGAGAAGATCCACGGGAATTAAATCCATGGCGTTCATAATGAATACCCACATAAAGATGGTTAAGGCCAGTGGCCCGATCAGTGGATTGCTTCCAGGGAAAATATCTTTGATTTGCTGCTGAACGAATTCAACAATGGCTTCTAATACGTTCTGGCCGCCGGAAGGGGTATCGGCAGTCATGGTTTTGCCCATTTTCCAGGCAATGTACATCAGCACTCCGGCTAATAACCAGCTATAGAACAGGGTATCGAGGTTAAGCACCCAGAAGCCCCCATCACCAATGCTGTTATTATGCAAGTGATGCTGAATATACTCGACGGCACTTGGGCCGCTTGCTTCATTAGCAGTAGAGCTACTCACAGTTACATCTCCAAGATTTTAATAAATTCTTTTTTGTCAGCCCAGTTCAGGACTGATATCGGGTATCTACTTTATTGGCAACGAAACTGAACTGGGTTACAGCAAAACCAACCAGAACCCCCAGGGGATCCAGCTTTAAAACACCCATTCCAACAGCCATTAGAACCAGAGTTAAAATAAACTTTTGCACCACGCCGGCGTAGATTTCGATATAACCCTGCTGCTTCTCTTTAGAACCAGCTTCACCGGCGCGGCTTATCCGCCAGGCCATTAACAGCGTGCCTGTCAGAGTAATACTTCCGCCATATATTGCGGCAAAAAATCCATTTAAACTTTGAAATGTCAGGTAACTCAGAGCAATAATCAGAGTCAGTGCCAGCTGTATAACAAACAGTCTGCGTACCACTCGACGCATGACCACAGTTGCAAAACTCATTTTCTTTACCTGCCTGTTTCAGGCTATTCAATTATAGCCATATCGTATAGCGTACAGTGCAGCGAATTATAAAGTTAATATTGCCTTAGATCAATGAAATTAACGATATTCTAATATTTATCCCATTATTAGGTATGTGTGAATATCATTATGCTTATTGTTATATTGTAATTTTATAGCTTGTACAAAATTTAAGCTATTTTTAAATTATAGTAAATAAAACCGGTTTGTCATATCAGGAAATAAATTATCTATTTAATATGAGCCAGTATGCCTTCAAGTTCATCAATACTATTGTAATGAATCACCATTTTACCATTACCTTTTTTACCGTGCTGAAAAATCACCCGCGCACCCAGTTTGTCGGTCAGGTTTTTCTGTAAATTAATAATATTCGGGTCGTCTTTCTTTTCCTGTTTTTCTTTGGGGTTAAGAATTTTTTTGATCAGTCGTTCAGTTTCCCTGACAGACAAGCCTTTACTGACCACATGGCGGGCCGTATAGCTTTGTTCTTCACCTTTTAAAGCCAGCAGGGCTCGGGCATGACCCATTTCCAGATCGCCGTTTTCCAGTAAACGCCGGGTAAGCGGTTCCAGCTCCAGCAGACGCAATAAATTGGATACCGATGCCCGGGAACGGCCTACGGCATCAGCGGCCAACTGATGGGTCATATTAAATTCATCTATCAGGCGCTTCAGGGCATTGGCTTCTTCTATGGGATTAAGCTCTTCACGCTGAATATTCTCAATCAGGGACATGGCAATGGCAGCACGGTCGGGCACATCACGGATCACCGCAGGAATTTCAGCCAGGCCTGCCATCTGGGAAGCACGCCAGCGGCGTTCACCGGCAATAATTTCATATTTTTGATCACCGCTGCTGGTGGTATCGCCCACCGGACGGATCACAATAGGCTGCACTACACCTTGGGCCTTAATGGAACTGGCCAGTTCTTCCAGTGCTTCGGGATGCATATCAATGCGCGGCTGGTAAACACCCGGCTGAATAAATTCTACCGGTACATTATGCAATTCCCCGTCAGCAGGTGAATGCTGACGGCTATCCGCTGTATCGGTTTCAGATCGCCGGGTGGTTTTTACACTGCCGCCAAGCAATGCATCCAGACCACGACCTAAACCACGTTTTTTTGCTGCCACTAATACAAGACCTCACAAATCCTTAAGCTGGTTAATCCCTGAATATTCCGGAAGACTTACCATTATAGAAAAATTGCCTAAATAACAAAAGCACTTAATTTTTTCCTGTCAGCTCTAACTCTAACTGAACTCAGTATTCAGGCTTCCTGCTGACCAAGACTTTCTTCCTCTTTGCGCAGCATTTCCCCGGCCAGGGCCAGGTAAGCTCGGGCACCTTTGGAAGCCCGATCATAACTGATCACCGGCATACCATGACTGGGCGCCTCGGCAAGACGTACATTTCTGGGGATTATGGTACGATAAACTTTCTCATCAAAATGCGACAGTAACTGGCGGGAGACTTCTATAGCCAGACGACTGCGCGGATCAAACATGGTTCTTAAAATACCTTCAATTTCCAGCTCGGGGTTTAACGACTCCTTAATGCTTTCAATGGTATCACTTAAGGCGGTTAAACCTTCCAGGGCATAATATTCACATTGCATGGGGATCATAATGCCATGTGCCGCCACCATAGCATTAACGGTGAGCATATTCAGAGACGGCGGACAGTCAATAAAAACATAATCATAGTCATCGGCAATTTCCTTAAAACGGAAGCTAAGCTGCCGTTCCCGATCAAACTTGGTCATTAGCTCCACTTCTGCCGCCGTTAAATCACCATTGGCTGCCACCAGATCATAACCGGCTTCCGGCACGGCTATTTTTACCTCATTAATCGAACTGCGGGATATTAATAAATCATAACCACTGTACTGCACATCATTTTTATCAATGCCGCTGCCGGTAGTGGCATTGCCCTGCGGATCCATGTCCACCAGCAGCACTTTTCTTTTGGTGGCCGCCATGGATGCTGCCAGATTAATACTGGTAGTGGTTTTACCCACCCCGCCTTTCTGATTGGAAATGGCAATGATTTTCGCCATGGTTTGCCTCAATGGTTATTAATTTTTATTTAATATAATTTTTAACTATTCAGCATACCTGACCGTGATTGTCTGCAGGTACTGTATTTCCGGGGACGCTCAAGTACATCCATATATCGCTTTACGAAAACATCCATGTTTTCATAAACCCCGTAAATACAGTACCTACAGCCAATCACTCTACTGTGCTTTAATTGAAGCTGAGTAGTTACTATAATTTTTCTTTATATCATCTGAGTATAAGGGGTTGGGTATTTCTTGATGAAGTTTCGGCAGCAGGGATGCTGCCGAAAAGCCTCCATGGATGGATTCACGGCGTCTTCAACAAGGAATACCCAATCCCTTATACGGTCTTTCGTCTGACTGAATACTTAACTTTTAAACACTATCTGTATTAAATGTCTCTGTATATTTAAACCATTAATGGTCAGTGGATGTATCTGCTCTATTCTAAAGCCTTCTGGCAGTTGTGCAATCTCCTGTTCCGGAAGCTGCCCTTTCATGGCCAGAAATTTGCCCTGCTTCGCACATAAATGCCGGGTCAGGGTCAGCATATCTTCCAGAGAAGCAAAGGCGCGGGAAATAATACGGTCAAACTTACCTCCTTCCTCTGCCTGATAGTCTTCCACCCGACTGTGTACCGCTGTGACATTGCTTAAACCCAGCTGAGCTATCACCGTCTGCAAAAAACGGATTTTTTTACTGCGGACATCCAGTAGCACAAATTCAATATCCGGCAGACAGATGGCCAGAGGAACACCTGGTATACCGCCGCCGGTACCCACATCCAGCACTCGATGAATGTCCGTTTGCTGCTGAAAAAAAGGCAGTATAACCAGTGAGTCCAGCAGGTGCAGATCCACCATTTTATGCGCTTCACGAATGGACGTCAGATTATAAACTTTGTTCCATTTCTGCAATAACCGGATGAAATTCAATAATTGTTGCTGTTGTGCCGCAGGGAGATCCAGTTCCAGCCGCTGGATGCCGGATTGCAGTTGCTGCTGCAGTGCTTCCATTATTAACCCGCCGCCTTTTTAGCTGCCGATTTATGGGTTTTTAGAAACACCAGTAATAAAGATATGGCAGCCGGGGTAACACCGGGTATGCGACTGGCCTGGCCAATGGTCTGGGGCTGGTTTTTCTGCAGTTTTTCCCGCACTTCGGATGACAGGGAAGAAATTTTCATATAGTCAAAATCCTGCGGGATCGGCTTGTTTTCATAACGTTTATGTTTTTCAATTTCTTCCAGCTGACGTTTGATATAACCGGCATACTTGGTCTGTATTTCTACCTGTTCAGCGGCAACCGGATCAGTTAGTTTCTCACCGGCTATACCCAGAGAAGTCAGCGAGTCATAACTAACTTCCGGCCTTCTAAGCATATCATATAAACTGGTGTCTTTATTCAGAGGCTTGCCCAGTACCCGAACCGCTTCCTGTTCACTAATGGCATCAGGACCTATACGGCTTGTCTGCAGGCGTTTAATTTCATTATTCACCTGTTGCTGTTTTTTACTGAAAGCCTGCCAGCGCTGTTCATCCACCAGACCCAGTTTATAACCGGTTTCAGTCAGACGCATATCGGCATTATCTTCTCTGAGGATCAGACGGTATTCCGCCCGCGAGGTAAACATACGGTAAGGCTCCTGAGTACCCTGGGTGATTAGATCATCAATCATCACCCCGATATAGGCCTCTTCCCGGCTGGGTGACCACGGTTCTTTTTCCTGTACCTGTAATGCGGCGTTGGCACCGGCAATCAGACCCTGGGCAGCGGCTTCTTCATAACCTGTGGTACCGTTGATCTGACCGGCAAAAAACAGGCCGTTAATAAATTTGGTTTCCAAAGACGATTTTAAATCCCGGGGATCAAAAAAGTCATATTCAATGGCATAACCCGGGCGCACAATCCAGGCATTTTCAAATCCCTTCATGGAGCGGACAAAGGCTAACTGGATATCAAAGGGCAGACTGGTGGATATGCCGTTGGGATATACTTCATGGGTTTCCAGACCTTCCGGCTCCACAAAGATCTGATGCAAGTCCTTGTCTGCAAAACGATTTATTTTATCTTCAATAGAAGGACAATAGCGCGGCCCTACCCCTTCAATAACCCCGGTAAACATGGGGGAGCGTTCAAAACCGGAACGGATAATATCATGAGTTTTTGCATTAGTATGGGTAATATAACAGCTGATCTGTCTGGGATGATCTTCCGGTTTGCCTAAAAATGAAAAGGTCGGAATGGGTGTGTCGCCGGGCTGTTCCTGTAATACGGAATAATCAATAGTGCGTCCGTCAATTCTGGGCGGGGTACCGGTTTTAAGGCGATCCACTCTGAAGGGTAATTCCCGCAAACGTTGTGATAATTTATTGGACGGCGGATCACCGGCGCGGCCGCCCTGATAGTTTTCCAGGCCGATATGGATCAGGCCGCCCAAAAAGGTTCCGGTGGTCAGCACCACGCTTTTTGACCGGAACTTAAGCCCCATTTCCGTTTCAACACCCACCACCTGTTCATTTTCTACAATCAGATCGGTCACGGCCTGCTGAAACAGTTTCAGATTGTCCTGGTTCTCCAGAGCATAGCGCACAGCGGCTTTATACAATACCCGATCCGCCTGGGCACGGGTGGCTCTTACCGCCGGGCCTTTGGAAGCATTAAGACGTCGAAACTGAATACCACCTTTATCAATGGCTCTGGCCATTAAACCACCCAAGGCATCAATTTCCTTAACCAGATGCCCTTTACCGATTCCGCCAATGGCCGGATTACAGGACATCTGCCCCAGGGTTTCAATATTATGTGTGATCAGTAAGGTACTGGCACCCATCCGGCTGGCTGCCATAGCCGCCTCAGTGCCGGCGTGACCACCGCCAATAACAATGACATCAAACTGATCGCTGTAAAACACGTTTTGCTCCGAAATGCTTTTTTTTATAACTAAAAGCAGTATTATAAAACATTAGAGGATGTTTATCTTTTAAATAATTATTTCGTTTCTGACTTTGAAGTCATACACAATATGATAAACTCATAACAATTAACCATAATGGAGTATTCGCCTTAGCGAGAACCCAATGACCCAGGACACGCATCTGCACCGAAAAGGTTCACTGGCCATAACACTGGCGGCCATTGTTATTATTCTTAGCGGGGTAAAATACGCAGAAAATATTATTTCTCCCATGCTGATTGCTCTGTTTATTACGGCCATCAGTGCCCCGGCCATGCTCTGGCTGACTCAGCGTAAAGTCCCTTCAGGTATTGCCGTCACGCTTATTATTTTTACTATCGTTACTTTTGGTGTTATTGTCACGTCCGTATTAAGCACATCCATACACCGCTTTTCCGATAACCTGCCTGAATATCAGGAACGCCTGCAGCTTATTACTCAATCCATGGTATTTTCCCTGAATAAAATCGGGCTGAATATTAATATTGATGAAATGGTGCAGACAGCCAATCTGGGCAAAGTTATGGGCTTTGTCGGCTCTACTTTTAATCAGTTTCTGGGCGCCCTAACCAATATTTTCCTGATTTTAATGATGGTGATTTTTTTGTTGCTGGAACTGGGCTCCTTTAATAACAAGTTTCGGATAATTTCCAATGACCCGGGTCAGACCATGGCCAATTTATCCGATGTTACCGGCACCATTAATAAATATTTTAAAATTAAAACCATCACCAGTATTATTACCGCTATTCCCATTATTATGGTATTAAGTCTAATGGGCATTGATTTTCCCTTATTATGGGGCTTGGTGGTTTTTCTGCTTAATTTTGTACCTAATATCGGCTCCATTCTGGCGGCCGCTGAGGTTATTATTCTGTATCTTCTGGTCAATAATATTGTAGGTAATTTCCTGGAACCAAAACTAATGGGACGCAATCTTGGGCTTTCTACCCTGGTGGTGTTTTTGTCTTTAGTGTTCTGGGGCTGGCTGTTAGGGCCTGTGGGTATGTTTTTGTCTGTACCGTTAACTATGACACT
>JBHNNM010000026.1:0-13721 GCA_048563625.1 Gammaproteobacteria bacterium
CCAATGAATACTATAAAGCCGTTAAAGCTAAAGAGATTCAGGGCAATATTATCACTCCAATGTTTAAGGAGAAAAAGGATGATACCTATAAAGTCATTGGGATCTACGCCAAAAAAGCCCGTGGCATGATGAGCGCTTATATTCTCAAAAACCGCCTGCAAAACCCTGAAGACATCAAGGCTTTTAATGAAGCCGGTTATGAATATAACAAAACCTTATCTGATAACACTAACTGGGTCTTTTCCAGAGACAGGAACTAATAAATTTAACAATATAGCCGTTTTTTTAGGTTTAAGATTCGGTTTATGCAATGACTTAAAAATTTTTTTTAAATTCATTTTATCTCCATCTCGGATCATATGAATTCGACTTAAAAACGACTGTCCCAGTAACACATAGGTAGGAAAACTACCTTCCAGAACCATGGCGTTCACATTGTACAGATGAATATGGCCAATGGTTACTTTATTCAGACTGACCTGCCAGGCCTTAACCAGCCCCGATGCCGTCTGAACCACTTTCTGACTACCCTTTTTATAATTTATACCGGCTTGTCTGGCGGCTCCGGAGTTTAAAGCAATACTGGTTGCCCCGGTCCCGGTATCAATAAGAAAATGAACCGATGCATTATTAATTTTACCCTGGTAGCGAAACATATTATCCCGGTCTTTCCAGATAACCAGAGTTTTTCCGGGATCCTGTTTTTTAAACGTGGTATTAATTTCAGACCCTAGCGGATACCTGACCCGTGCTCCCTGTACTTCCAGCACGGCAAAATCACTGTCAGCGCTGATCAGTTTAATCCCGTTAAAAGCCTGGCCTTTACTGATAAGTTTCTGGCTACCGTCAACGGATATCATGGCTTTATCCGTAAACAATGCCATAACTTTTATTTTCTGTGCTGCTTTCTGCTCTGCCAAAGCTGTTGAAGCCAGAGGCAATAGAAATAACGACACAATAAAAGTATCAGGAAAACGGGTTTTGTTTTAGGGACTAATTTTATAATAATCATAAATTTACAATAATATACAGAACAATCCAGGCATAAACTCCGGCCAGGACATCATCAATCATAATGCCAAACCCGCCCTCAACTTTCTGATCCAGCCAGCGGATGGGCCAGGGTTTAACAATATCAAAAAAACGAAACAGCACAAAACCCAGAACCAGCCACTGCCATTGCAGCGGGATTAAAAACATGGTGATCCAGAAACCGACAAATTCATCCCAGACTATTCCGGAAAAATCATGTACCTGTAAATCATCCGAGGTTTTCTGGCAAATGCTGATCCCAATCCAGAATGCCACCAGGGTGATTAGAGCATAAATCATCCAGGGCAACTGCACCATTAATAAATACAGAGGAATTGCGGCCAGAGTGCCGAAGGTTCCCGGTGCAAATCGGGCCAGACCGGAACCAAATCCAAAGGCCAGAAAATGCCAGGGGTTTGACCAGACCTGATGCCTGGAACGTATTTCATCCTTATTCAAAGTGATTATAACCTCCGTTTCGGGGCTGGAATAACTCACCGGAGCTGTTCAGCAAGCACAGTTCATGAGTATCGGTTATTACCCCAATTGCTGTGAACTGGGGCGCAATATTCTTTAACTGCTGCCATTTTTCAGGATCCAGCGTAAAACACAATTGATAATCATCGCCCCCGGTCAACGCTCTTTCCCAAGCCTGTTCCGGTTCCAGGCACTGTAATGATTCTGCCAGCGGCAATTGTTCCAGAAATACATCAGCCCCCACGGCACCGGCCTTTAGAATATGCCCCAGATCGGACAACAGCCCGTCAGACAGATCCAGTACCGCATGAGCATAATCCCTGAGCAGCAGACCTTCCTTAATTTTAGGTGAAGGGTAATTTAAAGCAAGCAGGGCTGTCAGCTGCTGTTTCTCTGATAAATATTGGTAAGTTTTATGGTTTTTCCCCAGAACAATATCCAGCCCGATACTGGCGGCTCCAAGTTCACCGGTAACCGCAATAACATCCCCCTCACAGGCACCAGAACGCAGCAAAGCCCTGCCCTGAGGAACGTAACCGGCAACCTGAATAGTTATGGCCAACTTGCCCCGGGTGGTATCTCCGCCAATTAAAGTAATATTAAATTCTTCAGCCAGCTTAAACAAAGCTCTGGAAAAAGACGCTAGCCAGCTCTCATCAGCTTCCGGTAAGGTTAAAGCCAGAGTAAACCAGGCCGGTTCAGCCCCCATAGCCGCCAGATCACTAAGATTGACAGCCAACGCTTTATGAGCAATGGCCTCGGGTGAGGTTTGTTCAGGAAAATGGACACCGCTGATTAGGGTATCAATAGAAACTACTATCTGTTGATTATCCGGGGGGGTAATAATGGCACAGTCATCACCAATACCCAGGACAATATCTGAATGGCCTTGCCGATCGGATAAAGATCGGGCCGGATCAGTAAAGAATGTCTGGATTATATTAAATTCAGAACCGGGCATTGATGTCTCATAATTTGAAAGCCTACCCGTTATTTTTTTCTGGGCTTTTTGCTGCGCGGTGCATTTACTTCTGCAGCCCGCAGCTTAGCCGCCACCTTATCCAGAATACCATTAATAAATTTATGTCCGTCTTCCGCACCAAATATCTTGGCACTTTCAACAGATTCATTAATAACTACCCGGTAAGGCACATCCCGTCGTTCTTCAAGCTCATAAGTACCAATCAGCAAAATGGCCTGTTCGACCGGATCAACTTCAGCAAAAGGACGGGCCAGGTGAGATTCCATATGATCCACCAGCGCCATTTTATGTGCCGTCACAAAATGCAGAATTTCATGAAAATAATCCATATCCGCATCCTCCATATCATGTTCACTGACAAAGTGAACCTCAATATCGGACACATTCTGCTGGGTCAATAACCAGGAATACAAGGCCTGTACGGCAAACTGCCTGGATTTAGAGCGATTTTTCAAAAGTATTTCCTGTTGGTGAAGCGTTAATCAAACGCTTCAGGCAAAGTTTTTAAACAGATTAACCATTTCAATAGCGGACAGAGTGGCTTCCACTCCCTTATTACCGGCCTTGGTACCGGAACGTTCAATAGCCTGTTCAATAGTATCCACAGTCAGCACCCCAAAGGCAACCGGAATATCATATTCCATAGAAACCTGCGCCAACCCCTTGGAGTTTTCATTCGCCACAAAGTCAAAATGCGGTGTACCACCGCGAATAACCGCCCCCAGAGCTATAATAGCATCGTATTTCTTTGACGCCGCCATACGCTTGGCCGCCAGCGGAATTTCCACCGCACCGGGCACCCGCACAATCTCAATATCTTCTTCCTTACCGCCATGACGCAAAATAGCATCAATCGACCCGCTCAACAGCGACTCAACCACAAAACTATTAAAACGACTCACCACGATACCAAACTTAGCACCGTCAACAAGCATTTCACCTTCAAATGTTTTTATACTCATTTTGTTCTCGATTTTATGTTTTTAGAATTTTCCTGTCCAACCGTATAGATGAAGAGATTAAACTCCATACAGAGTACCCACTGTCCGGTGAAGCTTTTCAAAGTTTCGGCAGCATGGACGCTGCCGAAAAGCCTCCAGGGATGGATTCACGGCGTCTTTGAAAAGCTTCACCGGACAGTGGGTACGGATTTATAGCTCCGGTTCAAACCAATACCTAATCACCCGTATAATATTCTACCACTTCCAGCCCGAAGCCCGACAACCCATGAATCTTCTTAGGCGCCGACATCACCTTCATCCGCCGAACCCCAATGGATTTTAAAATCTGCGCCCCAATACCATAAGTCCTTAAATCCTGAGTATTACCCGGATGAAATGAAGCCTCACCCTGCTGTAACTTCTGGTAATGATCAATCCGGTTTACTAGTTCATTACTGGTTTCATGACTGCGCAAAATCACAATTACACCTGCACCCTCATTCTCAATGCGCTGCATCACATCATTCAGCGGCCAGCCGCAGTCATCCATCTGGGCATCCAGCATATCACATAAAGAATTTTCCATATGCACCCGCACCAGAACCGGCTCATCAGGAGAAATACTGCCCTTGATCATAGCCAGATGCACCTGTCCTGAAATACCGTCGTGATACGCTTCCAGACGAAACTTACCAGCACTGGTAGGCAGCTGACATTCGCTGACCTTTTCGACCGAATGTTCATTTTTCAGACGGTATTCAATCAGATCAGCAATGGTGCCGATTTTCAGATCAAACTTTTCTGCAAACTTTTCCAGATCAGGCCGACGAGCCATAGTGCCGTCTTCATTAAGAATTTCTACAATGACAGCCGCCGGTTCCAGACCCGCCATACGCGCCAGATCGCAACCCGCCTCGGTATGACCGGCACGGGTCAGCACACCGCCGTGCTGAGCTTCTAAAGGAAAGATATGGCCAGGCTGCACGATATCCGAAGGTTTGGCATCAGGCGCCACTGCGGCCTGAATAGTTACCGCACGGTCCCCGGCAGAAATTCCGGTAGTCACCCCTTCAGCGGCCTCAATGGACACCGTAAAATTAGTACCATATTCTGCGCTATTGCGATCCACCATTAAGGGGATCTGTAATTGCTTACAGCGCTGCTGGGTCAGGGTCAGACAAATCAGCCCGCGGCCGTTAGTGGCCATAAAGTTAATATCTTCTGGCGTAACCTTACTGGCCGCCATCAGGAGATCGCCCTCATTCTCACGATCCTCGTCATCTACAATAATGACCATCCTGCCCTGACGGATATCATCCAGTATTTCTTCTATTGAATTAAAATTAGCCATAAAGTTATTTACTGTTTACCTGCTGTTAATACCTGTAACAATTCAGTTATCTGACCGTGACGGATTACAGGTGCCGCCTTTCCGGGGGCGCTCAAGTACATCCATGTATCGCTTTGTGAAAACATCCATGTTTTCAAAACCCCGGAAAGGCGGCACCTGCAACCCGTCACTCTACAGTGCTTAAATAACACTGAATAGTTACGTTAATCTTATATTTATCTATTTACCGATTTAAAAAACCATTTTCTGCCAGTAAAGCCATTGTAACCGCCTGTTCCGGTGCTGCCTCGACTGCTCTGTCACCCAGTAACAGACGTTCCAGATAACGGGCAATTAAATCCACTTCCAGATTCACTTCCGTCCCGGCCTGAGCATCAGCCAGCGTGGTTTCTGACAGGGTATGCGGTACAATATTCAGTTCAAATACTGCGCCGTTGACCGCATTAACCGTCAGGCTGATACCGTTAACACAAATAGAACCCTTAGCAGCAATATAGCGAGCCAGTTCATCCGGCACCCTGATCCGAAAATGAATGGAACGCCCGGCGGTGCTGCGTTCCACAATCTTACCCACGCCGTCCACATGGCCGCTGACAATATGCCCGCCCAGATGCGTAGTCGGCAGCAGGGCTTTTTCCAGATTGACCCGGCTACCTGTCTTTATATGTCTGAAACCGGTTTTGGACAAGGTTTCAGCCGAAACATCGGCCCAGAAACCGTCACCGGGCAGTTCAATAGCCGTCAGACAGACCCCGTTAGTCGCAATACTGTCACCAATAGCCACATCAGAGAGATCCAGAGTGCCGGTTTTAATATAAAAGCGGCTATCGATACCTTTAGATTCAATGGCCGCCACCTGACCAATGGCCTGGATAATCCCGGTAAACATTAATTAGTTTCCATCCGTTTATTAAGCTTTTAACTTCCCCCTTCTTTAGAAGGGGGGTTGAGGGGGTTACAAATCAATGACCTAAACCCCTTTATCCCCCTTTAAAAAAGGGGGACTTAAGAACAGTGCAATTTCTGGAATATAGCCCTATGCAAGATCATCTGCATACGGGGATAAAACCTTTGCCATGATGCGAAAATCCCGACCCACAGCCCGGATATCTTTAATTTCCAGCTCAATCCTGTCTGCCATCTTATCCAGCCCCGGGATATTAAATAAACCTCGAGCCTCACTGCCCATTAAATGCGGCGCCATATACACCACCAGTTCATCCACAACACCAGCCTGTAACAGAGAACCGTCCAGTGTTGCACCGGCTTCCAACAGCACTTCATTGTACTGATGCTGCGCCAGTACCGCCATTAAACTGCTGGCCGATAACACCTCTCGACCGGCTATTATCTCTGTTTCAAGGTATTCTATTACCGCACCCTGTTGTTCCAGTGCCTGTATATTCTGTGTCTGCCGGCGTGATGTTTCGGCTGTGCAGATCACGGCCTGCCCTTCCTGATGCAGAATTTTAGCATCCGGCGATATTTTTAGCTGGCTGTCCATAATCACCCGTTCGGGCTGACGCAGGCGTTGTGAAGTCATATCGGCAAAGCGTTTATCACGCACATTCATTGACGGATCATCCGCCAGCACCGTACCGATGCCGGTTAACACGGCCGAGCTTTCTGCCCGCAGCCTCTGCACATCCGCACGAGCCTGCGCAGACGTAATCCACTGACTCTCACCACTGGCCATGGCAGTACGCCCGTCCAGACTCATAGCCATTTTACAGCACAGCAGAGGCTTACCCGTTTCCATACGCTGAATAAATCCCGGGTTTAAGGCTCGTGCTTCTGATTCCAGAACCCCTACTCTGACCTCAAGGCCGTATTCCTGTAAACGTTTTATACCCTTACCCGCCACCAGCTGATTGGGATCGGCCATAGCCACCACCACCCGCGCAATCCCGGCTTCAATCAGGGCATTACTGCATGGTGGAGTACGGCCAAAATGACTGCACGGCTCCAGAGTCACATAAGCCGTTGCACCATTGGCAGACTGCTTATTACGCTCCAGATCCGCCAGAGCATTGACTTCAGCATGTCCCTGACCGGCAAACTGATGCCAGCCCCGAGCAATGATCTGTCCATCCCGAACCAGCACACACCCAACTCTGGGGTTAGGATGCGTGGTGTACCAGCCCTTTTTTGCCAGTGCAATGGCCTGAGCCATAAAAAATTCATCACCGGCCGGCATACAGTTCTAGTCCGTTTCCTGCTCAGCCTGCGGAGCTTCCAGCTTTTCAATTTCCTTACGAAACTCATCCAGATCCTGAAAACTGCGGTACACCGAGGCAAAGCGCACATAAGCCACCTGATCCAGCTGCTTAAGCTCATCCATCACCCACTCTCCCACACGACTAGCCTGCACCTCACGGTCACCGGTTGCCCGTAAGTTGTTTTTAATATGATTCACCGCCTGCTCAATCGTCTCCAGAGACACCGGCCGCTTCTCCAGCGCTTTTAACATACCCTGCAGTAACTTCTGATCATCAAATGGTACCCGGAAACCATCACTTTTAATAATCCGCGGCATCACCAGCTCTGCGGTCTCAAACGTAGTAAACCGCTCACTGCAGGTCAGACACTCGCGTCTACGCCGTACAGAATCACCTTCATTTGCCAGACGGGAGTCTATAACTTTGGTTTCGGGGGCATGACAAAATGGGCAGCGCATATTCTCTTATTCTCTCTCACAAAACTCTTACAAAACACTACGTTTTACTGTTTATCCCCAAACCAAACCTCGGAGTATCAGCGGGCGGTTTGGCCTTGCTGAAGTTTCAGAAACAGGGAGGTTTCTGAAAAACCCCCATGGATAGGTTTACGGCGTCTTCAGCAAGGCCTAACCGCCTGCTGATACGGACTATATTCATGGCCTACACATACCGGTTACGGACTAAGTTCATACCTCAAGCATAAACAGGAAAACGCTTACACAAATCCAGTACCTGCTGCTTAACCCGCTGCACCACCTCCAGCTTCTCCATATTCTCTTCCGTCCGATCCGCTTCATCCATATTACACAGCTCATCCAGAATATCGCAGATCCAGCCCGCCAGTTCCGAACTTTCCTGTTCCTTAAAACCACGGGTAGAAATCGCCGGTGAACCGATACGCAGACCGCTGGTAACAAAAGGTGATTGTGGATCATTGGGTACGGAGTTTTTATTGACCGTAATATTGGCAAAACCCAGTGCTGCATCAGCGGCTTTACCCGTCAGCTGACGTGAAATCAAACTGACCAGAAACAGGTGATTATCCGTACCGCCGGACACCACATCATAACCGCGTTCTAAAAAGACCGTGGCCATAGCACGGGCATTTTCCACAACCTGCTTCTGATAATCGACATACTCATCTTCCATAGCTTCTTTAAAAGCCACCGCCTTACCCGCAATCACATGCATTAACGGCCCGCCCTGGGTACCGGGGAAAATCATGGAATTGAGTTTCTTTTCAATTTCAGGATTGGATTTGGCCAGAATAATACCACCGCGGGGACCGCGTAAGGTTTTATGAGTGGTTGAGGTAGTGACATCGGCAATCTGCACCGGACTTGGATAAACCCCGGCAGCAACCAGACCTGCCACGTGAGCCATGTCCACCATTAAATAAGCACCCACTTCATCAGCAATATCACGAAAACGCTGCCAGTCCATAATACGGGAATAGGCACTGAAGCCGGCAATAATCATTTTAGGTTTGTGTTCTCTGGCCAGACGTTCTACTTCGTCATAATCCACTTCGCCGGTGGCTTCATTCAGACCGTACTGAACCGCATTAAATAATTTACCGGAAAAACTGACTTTAGAGCCGTGGGTCAGGTGACCACCATGAGCCAAGCTCATACCCATCACTGTATCACCGGCATTTAACAGGGCAAAATAAACAGCTGCATTAGCCTGGGAACCGGAGTGGGGTTGAACATTGGCATAATCAGCCCCAAATAATTCTTTAGCACGGTCAATAGCCAGCTGTTCAGCCACATCAACGTTTTCACAGCCGCCATAGTAGCGTTTGGAAGGATAACCTTCAGCGTATTTGTTGGTCAGTACCGAACCCTGAGCTTCCATTACCCTGGGGCTGGTGTAGTTTTCAGAAGCAATTAACTCAATATGCTCTTCCTGACGCTTCTCCTCATTCTGCATCGCTTCCCAGAGTTCGTCATCATAGCCGGCAATTGTCATATCTTTTGTAAACATAAGGAGGATTCCTTTTAAAATTGAGTTAAAATACTGTGTTTTATACGCAAACCACGAAAACCATCACAAAACTATGCAGTTATTGTGGTTAATCCCAGTGGAAAATCACGGGATCATACCTTAATTATTAAAAAATTTCATGCCCCGGAGTAGCCAATTGCCTCAAGTTCATATTAACAATAAAGAATCTGCGACTTTAATGGATTATTTAAAAACCTGCCCGCTGTTTCTGCTGCCCCAGCATTTTTTATCGGCACTGATACATCGTTTTATGCGTATTGAAGCCGTTGGCTTTAAAAATTTTCAGATAGCCCGCTTTATTAAAGCCTTTAATGTCAATATGAGTGAAGCGGAACGGGAACATCCGGAAGATTACCGCCATTTTAATGATTTTTTTACCCGTGCTCTGAAACCTTCGGTACATCCCGATCAAAGCTCTGAGCAGCAGTTATGCTGTCCTGTGGACGGAGCTATCAGCGAACTGGGCAATATTGAGGGCAACCGGCTCATTCAGGCCAAGGGGCATTATTTCAGTCTTTCCGATCTGCTGGCCGGTGATCAGGCGCTGACAGAAACCTTTAAAAACGGCAAATTTGCAACTATTTACCTCTCTCCAAGAGATTATCACCGTATCCATATGCCGGTTAAAGGCACTTTAAAACAGATGATACAGGTTCCAGGACAGTTATTTGGAGTTAATAAAGCCTCTGTTAAGGCCATTCCCCGACTGTTTGCCCGAAATGAACGGGTTATCAATATCTTTGATACACCCGCCGGCCCCATGGCTCTGATAGAAGTGGGAGCAATTTTTGTGGGTAGTATTGAAACCGTCTGGCACGGCGAAGTCAGTCCACCCAGGCGCAAAAAGGTTAAATACTGGGACTACCCGGGAGATACCACTCTGGAAAAGGCTCAGGAAATGGGTCGTTTTAATATGGGTTCTACAGTGGTGCTGTTATTTGCAGATAATAATATTGAGTGGTCGCCGGCCATGCAGCCCGACGTACCGGTTAAGCTGGGGGAAGTTTTAGGAGATATAAAACTTATATCTCATAATAAAAATAATTCCAGCCCTGATAAAACGAGTTGAGCAGTTTCAGTAACTGATCTGATGGCACGGCTTCATTAGGATAGATATTGTGCACACTGATAAAAAACTGTCCAAATCCTGCACCCTGGCGCCAGTTTAACTGCTCGACCGGCTGTTTTCCTGACATTTTGGACACTGGATTATCTGCTGCTCGGCCCGCCACTGACTCAGATCCGGCAGTTTATCTGTAATCTTGGCACCGCATTGGGAACAGGAACAGCGCGTCCGGTTCATCCCCCTGTAATAAATCGGCTGTGCTAAATACTGAATCTGGATATGACAGAAATTATGCCAGTTTTCCCGATCCGGCGGCGTCAGTTCCATCTGGGGAGAACAGCCCAGAAAGGTAACCATTTTCAGAAAGTTTTCACCCACCAGATTAGCCTGATAATTGTCTATGTTAAATGTCTCACCAATAAAACCGGCTTTTTGCAGGCCGACTATAAGTGGTTCTGCATCAGCATGTGAAAAATACAGGTGCTGGGGATTAAACACCAGTCCATAGCGATTTTTTACAGTCATTATCAGGCCCGCTCAAAGGGAAAATTAATCACGTCATTAATATGCCTGGAACCACTCATCACCATTAACAGACGTTCGATGCCAATGGCCACACCAGCACAATCAGGTAAAGTCTCCAGTGCCGCAAGAAAATGCTCATCCAGGGGCACTGTCTGCTGACCATTCTGTTTGCGCAGTTCATTATCATGGATAAACCGCTCACGTTGTTCCTGAGCATTGTTTAACTCATGAAAACCATTACCCAGTTCCATACCGTTAATAAAAATTTCAAAACGCTCTGCGACAGGCACTCCGTTTGTTTCTGTTATTCTGGCCAGCGAGGCCTGAGTAGCCGGATAGTGATATAAAAAACACAGCTGAGCCTGTCCTGTCTGCTCAGCATTACCCTGCTCTGGTTTACCAAGAAAGGGTTCAATACAATGGCTGAACAATAATTCCAGGTAGCGATCCTTCGGATCGGTTTTATCCAGTACGTTATCCAGTTGCTGTGCTCGCGCACAGGCCATAAGCTCATTGAGATCTGCCGTATGGGGATTGATATGCAGATACTTTTCAAAAGCCTGCTGATAGGAAATAAAACAGCTTTCAGCCAGGGGCAGATACTCTGCAATGAGCAGGGTCAGAAGCTGATCAATTTCCACCATTAACTGATGATGATCCCAGCCTTCTCGGTACCATTCCAGCAGGGTAAATTCCGGATTGTGCCGTTGACTTAATTCGCCCTGCCGAAACACTTTGGCAATTTGATAAATGGAACTGGAACCGGCAGCTAGCAGACGCTTCATGGCAAATTCAGGGGAGCTGTGTAAATAGTAGTGAGTATCCTCAATCCGCCGTGTCAGGGGGAAATAATCGGTCTGAAAACTTTCTATAAACGGATCGGTAATGGTTGCAGAGGACAGGACGGGAGTATCAACTTCCAGTACATTATGCTGTTCAAAAAAAAAGCGGATTTTTTTCAGGGTCTGAGCCCTGAGCCGGATCAGCTCAGGGGAAGCGACAGGCTGCCAGTTATTCAAGAGTTTAATTCAGACTTTAAATTAAACGATATTAGTCTTTGGCACGGGAAACATATTTACCGGTACGGGTATCTATTTTCAGTTCTTCACCAATCTGTACAAATAAAGGCACCTGTACCACCGCTCCGGTTTCCATGGTAGCCGGTTTACCACCGCCGCCGGAAGTATCCCCTTTCAGACCGGGATCGGTATCCGTTACCGTCAGGGTAACAAAATTGGGGGGGGTCACTACCAGTGGATTACCGTTCCATAAAGTAATGGTACACATGTCCTGCTCTTTTAACCACTTTTCTGCATCGCCTACAGCAGCTTTATCTGCAGCAATCTGTTCAAAAGTTTCAGGATGCATAAAATGCCATTGTTCACCGTCATTGTATAAATACTGCAGTTCGGTATCCATAACATCAGCTGCTTCGACCGATTCACCGGATTTATAGGTTCTTTCTACAACACGTCCGGTTTTCAGGTTTTTAACCTTAATCCGGTTAAAGGCCTGACCTTTACCCGGCTTGACTACTTCGTTTTCAACAATGGCATAAGGATCGCCATCAATCATTAATTTTAAACCGGAACGAAATTCATTGGTGTTGTATGTTGCCATAAGTACTTTTTACCTTTTATGTACCGCTTGTATGCCTGGATATTATTTAAATACGGGTTAGTTACTGCTTAGTTAAATATTATCATGCAGTTTATTCTGCTAAAATGCTCTGCTTTAATACTGGAACATGCATTTTTACGCCAGAAAAGCAAAAACGCCTATATGATACTCCGAAACGAACCCCGAAACCAGCCGGAAAAGAATTTTACTGACCCGATTCAGTTGCTGCAATATCTGGAACTGACAAGAGAGCAAAGCCCCTTTTCTGAAAGTGCTATGGAATCCTTTCGTTTTAAGGTACCGGTCGCATTTGCACAGAAAATGCAGCCGGGAAAAACCGATGATCCTCTATTACTGCAGGTTTTTCCTGCACCTGAAGAACTTAATTACCATAATGATTACCAGAATGATCCCCTGGCAGAAGCCCGTTTCCTGTCCCAGCCCGGATTACTGCAAAAATACCATGGCCGGGCTCTGCTGCTGGTAACACCCAGTTGTGCTATTCACTGCCGTTACTGTTTTCGTCGTCACTATCCCTATGATGATAAGGGGCATAGTCAAACCCAGCTCGATAATAACCTCAGACTGATTGAGCAAGACACCAGCATTACCGAGGTAATTCTCAGTGGCGGTGATCCTTTATCCCTGTCCGATACCCGACTGGAAGGCCTATTTGAACAGCTGCAGGCCATTAAACATCTGCAGCGCATTCGTATTCATAGCCGTTATCCCGTGGTTGAACCTGAACGTGTCACCACGGCTCTGCTTAATACCCTGAAACAATCCAGGTTACAGGTTATGATGGTTCTGCATATTAATCATGCCCATGAAATAGGTGCTGATAATCAGCAGGTTTTCCATCAATTGCTGAACAATAATATCCTTTTATTTAACCAATCGGTATTACTAAAAGGCGTTAATGATTCCCCTAAGGCACTGGCGGAACTGTCTGAAATATTAATTCAACATCATATTATTCCTTACTACCTGCACATGCTGGATAAAGTCCACGGAAGTGCACATTTTGAAATCTCTGAACAGGCTGCTCTGGACATTTATAAACAATTACGTTCGCTGCTGCCCGGTTATATGCTTCCCCGCTTGGTAAGGGAAATACCGGATGCCTCCGCTAAAATGCCTTTGTACCCCTGACTATGCAGAATTTGTAAATAATATCATACCCTGATTGTCAGAATATATTTACAAACACATTTATCTTTTTGATTTAACAGTATTATTCAAGTTTTTCGGGCTCTTCTCCGCTCTGATGAGTGAAGAAAGATGCTAATACTCACAAAACCTGTTGAAATATAAAGCTTCTGACAGTTTTATAAGCAATAGGTAATATGAGTATCAACATCTCACCCACTATTTTGTAACTGGGTGGCCAGAGAGTCAATGAAATAACACTAAATAAGCAGCATAAGACGATACATATTCTTTGCAAAAGGGATAAACGCAGCAAAGCAATTGCTCCATTAACAGGGCAAAAAGGCACAAT
>JBHNNM010000027.1:0-13535 GCA_048563625.1 Gammaproteobacteria bacterium
AATAGAAGCTGGCAATGTTAGTATTGGCTTAATAAGAAAAAGAGCCAGAGGGATTCGGGATACCGAATATTTTAAACTAAAAATCAGGCAAACCTCCATTCCTGATGAGCAGAGCATGTTTTATTTTGGACAAAATCTCACTCATTAAAGCGGAGAACAACCAATTTTCTGGCCCGGCATGATTCACTCACTGGCCTGTTAATCCGTTATTCTTTTGAACAGAAAATGACTGAAGCACTGGAATCTGCTCAGAATGAAAATTCTGTCCATGTTGCCTGTTACCTGGATCTTGACCAGTTTAAACTGATTAATGATACCTGCGGGCATCTGGCCGGTGATGAAATGCTCAAGCTGATTGCCCATCTGCTTACAGATAATATCCGAAAACACGACACCCTGGCTCGCCTTGGCGGCGATGAATTCGGCCTGCTGCTGGAAGACTGTTCCCTGGAACGCGCTACAGAACTGGGTCAGAAATTGTGCCTCGCTATTAAGGACTTTCGCTTTCTCTGGGATGATAAAATATTCAGCATTGGTGTCAGTATCGGAATATCTGCAATTACTCAGGATAGTAAGTCAGTACACCAGATCCTCAGTGATATTGATTCCGCCTGTAATATTGCCAAGGAAAAGGGGCGTCCGGGTTCATGTTATAGAGCCGGATGATACAGAAACCGCACAGCGCCATGGCGAGATGCGCTGGCTATCTGAAATTCGCAGTGCACTGGAAGACGATCGTCTGATATTATACAAACAGGTCATTATGCCCTCCGTACCTTCAGCTGCTGATCAGCAGCATTTTAAAATTTTAATCCGGATGCAGGATAAAGACGGCAGTATTATTATGCCTGGCGCTTTCCTGCCGGCTGCAGAACGCTACAATCTAATGCTTGAAATTGACTTCTGGGTGATTAAAAACAGCTTTAAGGCCATTGCTTCTCATTCCATTACTGGTTCAGAACAGGTCTGTATCTGCTCGATTAACCTGTCAGGCCAAAGTATTGGTGAAACATCACTGTATGACTTTATTATCAGCCAGCAAAAACGTTATAGAATTAATCCCCAGCATATCTGTTTTGAGATCACAGAAAGTGCTGCTATTACTCATCTTGAACAGGCTATTGATTTTATACACAAACTGAACAGCAAGGGCTTCCTGTTTTCCCTGGATGATTTTGGTACTGGTATGTCATCTTTTGCCTATCTTAAAAACCTGCCGGTTAATTACCTGAAAATTGACGGCAGTTTTATTAAAGACATACTTGAAGATCCCATTGATCGGGCAATGCTAAAATCCATTAATGAAATCGGTCATATTATGGGCCTGCAGACCATTGCTGAATACGTTGAAAATGATGCCATTAAAAATGAGCTGATTGCTATGCAGATAAACTATCTTCAGGGCTATGGCATTGCCCGCCCGGAGCCTTTATAATTTTTTTATAATCCTGACAGCAATCACCCTTAAGCGTTTACTGATGGCCAAAAATATTACTCAGCATTGGGGCTGACTTTCTCAATAAAAGTCCCATCTTTTCAGATTTAAAACTGCTGCTGCAGGATGTTAACTGGGCTGACTGGCCCGACTGCAGCGGTCTTATGGCTTTACTAAAATCCCCCATAACCCTAGCCAGCGGCCTGACCCTGGATATGAATCCACAGGATGACTCCCTGCCTTTTCCGGAAATGGGCTATGAAGAACGGGTATTTAAAACCGGGATCATCAGTACCAGGGAACAAAGCTGGCATGATTTATTTAACCCCTTTATCTGGATCCTTTTTCCCCAAACCAAAATTCTCTTAAATGAACTGCATATGCAGGAACTGCACAAACAGCAAGGAAAAAAACGCACTCCGGCCCGTGATGCCATTACCCATCTGGATGAATCAGGGATCATTATTGCCAGTACAGATACTCAATTACTGCAGAGTTTAAAAGTTCATCAATGGCAGCAGGCTTTTGTAAAAAACCGATCCTTCTGGCTGCCTGGTGACCAACAAAACACGGGTGCATTTGTTTTCGGCCACGGCATATATGAAAAAGCCTTTAAGCCTTTTATCGGCTTTACCGGCAAGGCTTACTGTCTTACGGTACCAGACGATTTTTTCAGTCTCTCTAAAATTGAGCAGTATAAAGCACTTGATGGTTTATTAAGAGATGACATAAAAAACATAATCGTCTTGCTGACTCACGTTCTTTATCCACCTTACCCATTCTGGGCGTACCCGGCTGGTATTCTGCGAATAGTGGTCCTGAATTTTATAATAATAAAGATTATTTTCGGCCAAAGCGTGTTAAAAAAATCAGTAATGCGGACAAATGATGTGAGCTGGAATTAACAAATAGTTTCCAGGCTTATGACCTGAACAGTATTATCTTTTACTGTCCATTTCAGATCATAATCATATATTTTTGTGGCATAACTTTTATCTATTTTTTTATAAAAATACACACGATGATCCAGTCCTATTAACTGGCTGATAAATTCTCTGATCTGCGGATACTTTTTACTGGCCTGTTCAGTCTGCTGCTCAGCCAGAGGACTGAATTTTACGGTAAAAATCTGTTCGTGAATATTATCGGTAAAGCCGCCTCTGGCATGCTGCAGGCTGTCACTATAGGGAACATAAGGCTTGATATCGAGTATTGGAGTCTGATCCAGTAAATCCGCACCTTTAATATGAATCAACACTCTGGAGCCGTCCTGTTCGATGCTGTCCAGTTCAACCAGTGACATGCCAACAGGGTTTGGCGAAAACTGGCTCGGGTAGCAAACACTCCAAAACGCTGTTTACCGTCCAGCCGTGGCGGCTTAACCATAACATTCCACCCCTTACCCACATGCCGGTGAAAGACAAAGGTCAGCCATAAATGAGAAAAATCCTCCAGGCCGCGGGTGGTTTCTATATCATTAAAAGGGGGCTGTAGCTCTATGCTCGCAGTAGAAGCCATCACCAGTCCGGCCTGCCTTGGGATAGCAAACTTCTCCTTATAACAGGAGTGGACTATCCCGATGGTTTCAAAGCTATAAGACATGACTAAATGTTCTATCAGGGATTAGGCAGGACATTGGCCAGCCTGCGGGTTTCCTGCAGCAGTTCCGTGGTGGAGCGTTCAAGACAGGTAAAATGCCCCATCTTGCGCCCGGCTCGGGCTTCCCGCTTACCATACAGATGCAACTTAACATCGGGGTTGGATAATAACTGCTCCCAGTCCGGCTCACCATTGACCCAGACATCACCCAGAATATTAAACATCACCACTGGTGACAACAGTTCCACACTGCCGGCTGGCAGGCCGCAGAGCATACGCACCTGTTGCTCAAACTGTGAGGTCTTACAGGCATCAATAGTGTAATGACCGCTGTTATGCGGCCGGGGGGCCACTTCATTAATCAGCAGGCGCTCATCACGGGTATAGAAAAACTCAACCGCCATGACCCCACAGTAATCCAGCTTTTCTGCAAACTCAGAGGCATCCCGAACTGCTCTGTCCAGCAATACCATGGGCAGGCTGGAGGGGACTGCCGTATATTCCAGAATTCCATTAACATGATGGTTCTCACCCACCGGGTAACAGGCAACAGTACCATCATAACTGCGTGCCAGCACCACCGAAACCTCGGTCTGTAGATCCACCTTCTCTTCCAGCACACAATTCACTGAACCCATGGACTCAAATCCGGCAATGGCCTCTTCCAGGTTATTAACAATAACCTGTCCCTTACCGTCATAACCAAAACTGGCCACTTTCAGGATTGCGGTTCCGCCAATCTGTGACAATGCAAACTCCAGTTCTTCCTTTTCATAAATGGGGAAAAAACGAGCCGTTTCAAAACCATTATCAGCCAGAAAAGTTTTCTCAGAAATACGGTTCTGGGCAATTTCAACGGCAGAAGAAGACGGCCGAACCGGAACTGATTGCTCCAGTTTCTTTAAAGTAGCTGAGGGTATATTTTCAAATTCGGTGGTAATGGCATCGCAATTATTGGCTAATTGCTCCAGTGCCCATTGATCCGAATAGGAGGCATGAATATGTTCATCGGCAATCCGACCCGCCGGACTGTCAGGATCGGGATCAAGGACAATAACATGATAGCCCATTGCATGAGCCGCCATAACAAACATACGCCCCAACTGCCCGCCGCCGAGCATACCTAATGTTTTTCCTGGTAGTATCATGGTATCGTTTTTCCTCATTCCTTATTTCTGTGATTCTTTTTTCTCTATTGAAAAGGAACATCATATCAAAATATAAGATGACTACAGAGTAACAGGCCATGGCGACTGTATTTCCGGGGTTTATGGAGGCAGGATGCCGAGATAAACCGCCACATGGATGTGCCTGAGCGTCCCCGGAAATACAGTCGCCATGGCCTGTTACGGTAATCCGGGTAATTACCCAATTTTTACAACTTCGGTAATTCCATATTCAAAACCGCTTCAGCCTGTTTATCTCTAAATACCTGTAGTTTATCAGCAATACCCTGATCAGTTACAGATAAAATAGATGCCGCATATAAACCAGCATTAGCCGCCCCGGCTTCACCAATGGCAAAGGTTGCCACTGGAATACCCTTCGGCATCTGTACTATAGATAATAACGAATCCATACCTTTTAAATGGCGTGAATTAACCGGCACACCCAGTACCGGCAAAGTGGTTTTGGCCGCCAGCATACCCGGCAGATGGGCTGCACCACCGGCTCCGGCAATAATGCACTTAATCCCTCTGTCCCTTGCCTGCTCTGCATACTGATACAGCAGATCTGGTGTCCGGTGTGCTGAAACCACTTTTGCCTCATATGCAATCCCCAGATCTTTGAGCATCTGACAGGCGTTTTTCATTACATCCCAGTCACTATTACTGCCCATAACCACACCAACGACTGGCTTTGTATTACTATTCATAGTTTTTATCTTTATCTACCTGACATTCCAGCAGGAATATCTGTAATTTGTTATCTGAATTAAAACAGAAAAAGGACGGCTAGGCCGTCCTCTTTCATGATTAGAGCCTCTTTCATACCAGAAAAAGGCTCTAAATTTTGGTCTATAATTTCCCGTGTTAGGAAATTTTAGGATCCAGTTCTCCACTTTCATAGCGGCCAATCATGATTTCAAGCAGTAATGGCTTGATTTTAGATGCATGACCGGCACTGCCAAAGGCTTCATAACGAGCTTTACAGATGTCTTTCATAGCCGCTGTAGATGCCTTAAGGAATTTACGAGGATCGAAGTTGGATGGATTTTCAGCCAAGAACTTGCGAATAGAACCGGTAGAAGCCATACGCAGATCAGTATCAATATTAACCTTACGTACACCGTTCTTAATACCTTCAACAATTTCTTCGACCGGAACACCATAGGTCTGACCCATGTCACCACCGTAGTTATTGATGATTTCCAGCCAGTCCTGAGGTACAGAAGAAGAACCATGCATTACCAAGTGTGTATCAGGAATTCGATTATGAATTTCTACAATACGGTCAATACGCAGTACATCACCTTCTGGTTCCTTGGTGAACTTGTAGGCACCATGAGAAGTACCAATGGCAATAGCCAGGGCATCAACACCGGTTTCCTTAACAAAAGTAGCCGCTTCTTCAGGATCGGTTAACAGCATATCCATGTCCAGTTTGCCTTCTGCACCGTGGCCGTCTTCTTCACCCATCATACCGGTTTCCAGAGAACCCAGACAACCCAGCTCACCTTCAACAGAAACACCGCCGGCATGAGCCATTTTGACCACTTCACGAGTGGTCTCTACATTGTATTCAAAAGTAGAAGGGGTCTTCATGTCCGCCATCAGGGAACCGTCCATCATAACGGAGGTAAAACCAGACTGGATAGAACGCAGACATACTGCTGGCTCAGAACCGTGATCCTGGTGCATTACCACTGGAATATGAGGGTACATTTCTACTCCCGCAGAAATCAGATGACGCAGGAAGGGTTCGCCTGCATAAGAACGTGCACCTGCAGAACCCTGCATAATCACTGGTGAATCGGTTTCATCAGCAGCTTGCATAATAGCATGGACCTGCTCCATATTATTTACATTGAACGCTGGCAGACCAAAGCTGTGTTCAGCAGCATAGTCCAGTAATTGACGCATTGAAATCAAGGCCATCTTGGCTCTCCTTCATCTATTGAGTTATTAATTAATCGTTTAAAATCAGATTCGTGTATTTTACCAGTTTTTACTGGCTTAGCCATTAAAATCGGGTTCTACCATCTCCCCGACTTTGACAATTTTCATGGCATTGGTACCGCCCATTACCCCGGCCAGATCACCCTTGGTGATAATGACCAGATCACCGTCTCTGACAGTACCGCGGCGTTTAAGTTCATCGACGACTTCCATATTCAGTTCTGCATGATCGGTGGTGCCGATTTCAAAACTGACCGGTACCACACCACGGTACAGAGTGACCTTGCGGCGGGTATCCACATGACTGGTAAAGGCAAAAATCGGGATGCCGGAACCAATACGGGACATCCACAGCGTGGTTGAGCCGGATTCGGTTAAAGCAACAATAGCTTTTACCTTAAGATGATTAGCCGTATACATGGTAGACATGGCTATGGCTTCATCAATATATTTAAATTCGGTATGAATACGGTGATCAGACTGACTCACCTGGCGTTGTTTTTCTGCTTCACGACAGATCCGGTCCATGGCCGCAATGGCTTTGTCCGGGAATTTGCCGGTCGCAGTTTCTGCTGACAGCATGACCGCATCGGTACCGTCCAGTACCGCATTGGCCACGTCAAACACTTCTGCCCGGGTCGGGATCTGGTTTTCAATCATGGACTCCATCATCTGTGTAGCGGTAATCAGCACACGGTTCATGGTACGTCCCAGACTGATCAGGCGTTTCTGAATGGGCGGCAGTGCCGCATCACCTATTTCCACACCCAGATCACCGCGGGCTATCATAATGACATCGGACGCTTCAATAATATCTTCTATACAGTCTAGGGCTTCTGCCCGTTCAATCTTGGCAACAATACCGCCATGACCGCCAGCAGCCACAAATAATTCCCGCGCCAGATGAATATCATCGGCACAGATTGGAAAAGAAACAGCCAGATAGTCAGCACCCATCTGTGCGGCTACTTTTATATCGACCTTGTCTTTATCACTCAGGGCACTGGCTGAAAGCCCGCCGCCCTGTAAATTGATGCCTTTACGATCAGACAGTTTACCGCCTACAACCACCCGGCAGACCACTTCGTGATCTTCGACATGATCAACCCAGAATACCAGACGACCGTCATCAATCAGCAGATTATCACCGCGTTTAACATCGTCCACTAGTTCTTTATAACTGATACCGACCCGGGTTTGATCACCTTCGACAATGTCCAGATTTGCATCAAATATAAACTGATCGCCTTCGTTTAATTCGATTGGACCGTCACGAAAGCGTTCAATACGTATTTTAGGACCCTGCAGATCGGCCAGCACACCCACCTGACGCCCAAAAGAACGGGCTCTGGAGCGTAATTTTTCTGCTCTGGACAGGTGTTCTTCAGGGGTTCCATGCGAAAAATTAATACGCACCACATCAACGCCGGCTTCAATGACCTTATCCAGTACTTTGGGATCATCGGTAGCAGGCCCTAAGGTGGCCAGAATTTTCGTCCGTCTAAACATTTAGTCTTCCGCTTTGGTAAATAACGGCCATTTTTAACCATTATCAGTAAACTCAGCGCCTCGACTTTTACCTTTCAGGATACACAAAGTACAGAACAGGGTATTACGAGGCGCCGGGTAAAGGTGCTGTTACTATTTTCTGCTTGAAGTTAATAACCTGTTTAACAACAGAGAATTAACCTTTGGCACGTTCTTCCAGAATAGCAACGGCAGGCAGTTTTTTGCCTTCCAGGAATTCCAGAAATGCACCGCCGCCCGTGGAAATATAGGATACTTTATCAGCAATATTATATTTATCAACAGCTACCAGAGTGTCACCACCGCCGGCAATTGAAAATGCGGGGGATTCTGCAATGGCCAGAGAAATAGCCTTAGTGCCTTCACCAAACTGGTCAAACTCAAAGACACCTACAGGGCCGTTCCAGACAATGGTGCCGGCACTTTTGAGCACTTCAGCCAGAGCCTGAGCACTGTCAGGACCAATATCAAAAATCATATCATCATCCGTTACATCTTCAACGGATTTCAGTTCAGCTTCTGCTGTTTCAGAAAATTCCTTGGCACAAACCACATCAGTTGGAAGAGGAATATCACCGCCGCGCTCTATGGCTGCAGCTTTCAGACCTTTAGCTATTTCAACCAGGTCTTCTTCATACAGAGATTTACCTACATTGTAACCTTCGGCTGCAATAAAGGTATTGGCAATACCACCACCAACAATCAGTTGCTCAACCACCTTAGACAGTGATTCCAGTACCGTCAGTTTGGTAGAAACTTTAGAACCACCCACAATGGCCACCATGGGTCGTGCCGGATTATCCAGGGCTTTACCCAGAGCATCCAGTTCTCCCGCCAGCAGAGGACCGGCACAGGCAAGCGGCGCATATTGTGCTGCACCATAGGTAGAACCCTGTGCACGGTGGGCAGTACCAAAGGCGTCCATTACAAATACATCACATAATGCCGCATATTTTTTAGCCAGAACTTCATCATTTTTCTTTTCACCGGCATTAAAACGGACATTTTCCAGCAGTACCACATCGGCATCACCCATGTCGAAGCCATCCAGATAATCCTTAACCAGCTTCACTTCTCTGCCCATCAGTTCGGACATGTGAACCGCTACCGGTGCCATGGAAAATTCATCAGAGTATTCACCTTCTGTCGGACGACCCAAGTGAGACATAATCATGACTTTAGCTCCACCTTCAAGTGCCTTTTCTATGGTTGGCAGGGAAGCACGGATACGTTTGTCGGAAGTGACTTTACCGTCTTTAATCGGTACATTGAGATCCTGGCGGATAAGTAGACGTTTGCCTGACAGGTCAAGATCGGTCATTTTAATAACTGACATGTGAATTCCTCTTTTCAAATGAGTTTAAAAGCGGTTAATTACCATTTAAATGTATTTTATGCCTAAAACCTATTTAAATGCCAACTATACTTTGGTTATAACTTTGAGGTTACAAAAACATGTTATATAAATACAATATACAGAAATTTGTATTTTTATAAAAAGCAAAGAGCACAACAGGTGGTTTTCACCTGATATGCTCTTTGTCTGACTTTACTGATAATTAGTTGGCAGCAACGTGCTCAACAAAACGCAGCATGTTACAGGTGTAACCATACTCGTTATCGTACCAGGAAACGACTTTAACGAAAGTGCCGTCCAGTGCAATACCAGCGCCCGCATCAAAAATAGATGAGAAGCCAACACCGCGGAAGTCTGTAGAAACGACTTTTTCATCAGTGTAACCCAGAGTCTTGCTCATATCACCTGTTTCAGAAGCTTCTTTCATAGCCGCACAAATGTCGTCATAGGAAGCATCTTTGTCCAGTTCAACTGTCAGGTCAACAACCGATACGTCAGAAGTAGGTACACGGAAAGCCATACCAGTCAGTTTGCCGTTCAGTTCTGGCAGTACAACGCCAACTGCTTTAGCCGCACCTGTGGAGGATGGAATAATGTTTTCCAGGATACCACGACCACCGCGCCAGTCTTTCATGGATGGGCCGTCAACAGTTTTCTGCGTGGCAGTAGCAGCGTGAACAGTAGTCATCAGACCACGCTTGATGCCCCACTCGTCATTCAGAACCTTGGCTACAGGTGCCAGACAGTTAGTAGTACAGGAAGCCGCAGAAACAATGGCCTGACCTGCATAATCTGTGTGGTTTACACCATATACGAACATGGGAGTGCCGTCTTTGGAAGGTGCAGACTGAACCACTTTTTTGGCGCCGGCATCAATATGCTTCTGACAGCTTTCTTCATTCAGGAAGAAACCAGTACAGTCGATAACGATATCCGCATCAACATCACCCCATTTCAGGTCAGCCGGATCACGCTCAGCAGTTAAACGGATTTTCTTGCCGTCAACAATCATTGCACCGTCTTCGGAAGCAACATCATGAGCAAAACGACCATGTACTGAGTCATATTTCAGCATGTATGCCAGGTAATCGGCATCCAGTAAATCGTTAATACCAACGATTTCAATATCATCAAATTCGTTGTAAACAGCACGGAAAACCATACGACCGATACGGCCAAAACCATTAATACCGACTTTAATCGTCATTATTATTTCTCCTAATATTTAACTAATTTTAAATCTTTAAATTTTGTATAAACTTGCCATGAGCTGGCAATATTGCGATTCGGGCCGCGAATGGTAAAACTATTTAGCGGCCCGACTCGTAGATGTTTTACATGATGGATTCAGCCGTTGCGACAACGTTCTCAACAGTAAAGCCGAATTCCTTGAACAGTTCACCTGCAGGAGCAGATTCACCGAAGCGGTTAATACCGATAACCTTGCCCTTAAGACCGACATATTCGCCCCAAGCATAGGTAACACCGGCTTCAACGGCAACCCGAGCGGAAACAGCTGCAGGCAGTACAGACTCTCTATAGTCATCGCTTTGCGCATCAAAGACATTAGTACATGGCATGGAAACCACGCGTACATTTTTGCCCTTGCCGGTTAATTCTTTGGCAGCGTCCATGGTAATACCCACTTCAGAAGCAGTAGCAATCAGAATCACATCCGGAGTACCATCACAATCAGACAGTATATAACCACCTTTGGAGATATTAGCCAGAGCTTCATCAGAGCGTTCCTGGTGATCCAGGTTCTGACGAGAGAAAATCAGACAGCTTGGGCCATCGGATTTTTCAATGGCACAACGCCATGCTACTGCTGATTCAACCGCATCGGCCGGACGCCAGACAGACATGTTTGGAATCATACGCAGAGTGGCTATCTGCTCAATTGGCTGGTGAGTCGGACCGTCTTCACCCAGACCAATGGAATCGTGAGTATAAACGAACAGGGTACGCAGCTTCATTAAGGCTGCCATACGCAGAGCATTACGGGCATATTCCGAGAACATCAGGAAGGTTGCGCCATAAGGCAGGAAACCGCCGTGCAGGGTCACACCGTTCATAATGGCTGACATACCGAATTCACGCACACCATAGCTGATGTAGTTACCGGCCGGATCATCCATAATGGAAACTGAACCAGACCAGGTTGTCAGGTTGGATGGAGACAGGTCAGCAGAACCACCTAAAAATTCAGGTAAAGCCTTGGCATAACCTTCAATCGCTAACTGAGAAGCCTTACGGGAAGGAATCGTTGCAGCATTTTCAACACTTTGCTTAACAAAGGCATCGGCTACTTCAGTCCAGTTGCCTGGCAGTTCACCGTTCATACGGCGAGTAAACTCAGCTGCAAGTTCGGGATAGGCTACCTGATACGCTGCAAATTTTTCATTCCAAGCATTTTCTGCCTCGGTACCTTTGCTGCGGGCATCCCAGCCACTGTAAACATCATCAGAAATAACAAATGGCTCATATTCCCAGCCAATGTTTTCACGGGTCAGTTTAATTTCATCTTCACCCAGAGGCGCACCGTGACAGTCATGGGTACCGCACAGGTTGGGTGAGCCCATACCGATAACTGTTTTGGTACAGATTAAGGTAGGACGATCAGTTACCGAACGTGCTTCTAATGTGGCATTACGGATAGCTTCCGGATCATGACCATCAACATCACGGATAACGTGCCAGCCGTAAGACTCAAAACGCTTAGGCGTATCATCAGTAAACCAGCCTTCAACATGACCGTCAATAGAGATGCCATTATCATCCCAGTAAGCTATCAGCTTACCAAGGCCCCAGGTACCCGCCAGAGAACAGGCTTCATGGGAAATACCTTCCATCATACAGCCGTCACCCATAAACACATAAGTGTAATGGTCAACAATATCGTGGCCGTCACGGTTGAACTGGGCCGCCAGAGTTTTTTCTGCCATGGCCATACCAACAGCATTGGTAATACCCTGACCCAGAGGACCGGTAGTCGTTTCTACGCCTGGCGCATAACCGTATTCAGGGTGTCCCGGAGTTTTGGAGTGCAGCTGACGGAACTGTTTCAGATCATCAATAGAGAGATCATAACCAGTCAGGTGTAATAATGAATAGATAAGCATTGAGCCATGGCCATTGGACAGAATGAAACGGTCACGATCCGCCCACTTTGGGTTGGCTGGATTGTGCGTCATAAAGTCATTCCACAACACTTCTGCGATATCAGCCATACCCATAGGTGCACCGGGGTGCCCTGAGTTTGCTTTTTGCACTGCATCCATACTTAATGCACGAATAGCATTGGCTAGTACCTTACGTTCTGGCATATGTTTCTCCTGGAAATTAAGGAATTTCTATTTTGTAACAGCTTCGAATATCCGCTTTATCAGTATTCTGAAAAGCCGATACCGGACAATTACGTTTAAATTAAAATTTTGTAAAGTTCTTCATTGTCTCTCATCTTTAATGAGACAGCAACTTTTTTGGTTATTTTTGGCTATCTTTTATCCATATTTCAGGGATGTTTTCACCAAAATAAACTTTACGCTAAAAAATTGATTATCGAAATATAATAGAAATCAGGTATAAAGTACAACTATATTTTTTAATAGTTAGCATAAGCAACAACTTATACCAACCATTAGAAAAGGCTATAGTTGCACATACAATACCCATTATCTTTCAACCAGTTACAAACAAAGCAATTCTCAGTTTGGCATGCTGATGAGTTTTTTTATACTTGATATAAGTTTATATCAGCTTGATAAATATCAATCAATCCACTTGATTGAACAGCCCATACCAGGGATCTGTTCCTTAGGAGCATGACCAGTCTGAGCCACCTGTTTCATGGCATCGAATAAATCCCGTTTTACATCTTCCGGTGCTGTCTCTTTACGGGATGCATCCAGACGTCCACGATACTGTAATTTCAGATCTTTGTTATAACCAAAAAAGTCTGGTGTACAGACGGCTCCATACTGTTTGGCAACGGCCTGAGTGCCATCCAGTAAATAAGGAAAGGGGAAGTCGTATTGCTGCGCCACTTTTTTCATATTTTCGGGTGAATCTTCTTCGTATTGCGCAGGATCATTAGACATAATAGCGACACTATTAATACCTAAAGTCTTTAATTCCCGGGTATCACGCACCAGGCGTTCACGAATGGCCTTAACATAGGGGCAGTGGTTACAGATAAACATCACCAGCAGGCCTTTTTCACCGGCACAATCCTGCAGGGTCCATATTTTTCCATCCACATCAGGCAGGGCAAAATCAATTGCATCTTTACCGAATTCACATACCGGGGTTTCCAGACTAACCATTTGAGCTCCTTGGATTTAAATAAATGATAATAATGAATTTTTAACTGATTAAATGGCTCTTCTCCGCTCTGATGAGTGAAGAAAGATGCTAATACTCACAAAACCTGTTGAAATATAAAGCTTCTGACAGTTTTATAAGCAATAGGTAATATGAGTATCAACATCTCACCCAC
>JBHNNM010000028.1:0-13524 GCA_048563625.1 Gammaproteobacteria bacterium
CTCGCTATGATAAGCTGGAAAGAAACTATGCCAGTACATTAGCGTTAGGCTGTTGTATGGTGTGGCTTCCTATGTGGAATGGTTAAATTTTGTACACAAAAGATCAACAGCCCCTAATATCCCCTCACTTAAACATTCTCCCATTGGGAGAAGGTGCTTAGTTTATTGATTGAATTTAAGCCGCATACAGGGCCGGATCATTCTTTGGTTAAAATATACTCAATATGAAAAAACATTAAACTTATAGTCAATGGATGCGGTATTTGCGTCTAAATGAGAATTATTAAAAGTATGCTCCCGCCCTGAAGCCGCATAGATATTGATCAAGAAAAACCTGATTTTTTTTCACTCTTAAAGCCAGCAATGGTAGTATTAGCGTTTAATAATTTGTAGCGGTTCAGGACTGTTTGATATGAACTGGCTACTGATATACATTTTTACCCAGGAGAGCTTCTATGTCGGCAGGTGAACATCCCAAGCCTTTGAATATAACCGAACGGCGTACCACCATTGAGGAGTACACCCGGTTTTGTGAAGAAGAAAAAGAACGCCGTATGAATTCCGGTGAAGAATTTGATGAGCAGGCTTTTGATGCGGCCGTCGAGCTGACCCTGCGTAAACTAGAAACGCTGGAAGAAGAGGGTTGGGTATGATTATTCAAAGTATCAGTGCAAGAAATGTACTTAAATACAAAACCCTGGAGCTGAACGACCTGCCTGAACAGGGCATTATTGCCATCAGCGGCTTTAACGAGTCCGGCAAAAGTACCATCGGGGAAACTATCTGTTTTGCTCTGTTTGGCCGAACTTTTTCTATTGATGAAGATGAGCTGCACAAGATATTACGCTGGGGCGCCAGTGACTGTTCAGTAACCATCCGCTTCAGCCATCAAAGTGCTGATGCCAGCGAGCCTGAATTGTATGCCATTACCCGCATGCTGGACTGTGACGGCAACCACTCTGTCAAGCTTTATAAAGTTTATAATGAAGAAAATGCCATTGCCCGGGGTGTTGAACGGGTTGAAGAAGCCCTGTATGAGCTGACTTCGGTGGAATTTGATGAGTTTATTGAGTCCTTCTACTTGGCTCAGAGAGAAATCACCACCCCCCATCCGCACAGTTATGCCCTTAAAACCATGGCCGGTATCGCCACTATGGAATACTGCGAGCAGAATATCCAGGAAGATATTGAGCAGGATATCGCTGTCTCCGAAGAGCTGATAAATCGTATCAGTCTGCTGGAAGAAGAAATAGAAGCCATACAGCTGGATGAACAGCATCTGGATAAACTAACCGCACAGCATGATCAGCTGCTGGCCGATAAAAAGCAGATTGATGAAAACCTGTCAGAGCTGAACAGCAGCATTGAACAGTATAATACTGACCAGCCGCAGAAAGTGGCCTATCAGGGTAAAAAAAGCCGAGCCGGGTTCTGGCGTTTTATCAGCCTGATCCTGGCTGCTGGTTCTCTGGGGCTATGGGTGATCCTTGTTAAAATGCCTGGGAGTGACCTGTTTATTAAGGTTAATGAACTTTTGCAGGCCAATGTTCCTCAGTTCACTGCCGAGCAATACCCGTTTTTGCTCTATGCCGGCGGCGGTTTTGCTTTACTGTTTATTATTTTCTGGGCCATGATTGTCAGCCATAAAGGCAATATTGAACGTCTGGGCGAAGCCGGTAAAACCCTGGCAGAGAAACTGCGGGCACTGGACAGTGAGCGTGCTGCAGAGTCTGATGAAAACAGGGACATGCTGTTTCGCCGTATTGAGAAAAGCTCGCTTGATACTAAAGCCCTGTCTGAAGCCGTACAGGCGGATCTGGATTTTCTGACTCAGGAACAGGAAAAACTGGCGGAACAGATCAGTGAATTATCCTCAGAATTGTCCATTGAACGTGATCGTGTAGAGAAAGTACGCGATCTGATGGAAAAAGTAGATACTCTGCAGGCCCAGGTTGATGACAAAGCTGAGCGTAACCGTATCCGGGAACTGGCATCAGAATTATTAATGGGCGCCACCCTTCACCTGTCCAAATGTTTTAATCATGTGATCCGTGATCACGTCAGCAAGACCCTGCCTCTGTTTACCGACAACCGTTATGAACATCTGCAGATTGATGAAGATCTGACCGTACGGGTATTTTCCAATGAAAAGCACGACTTTATGGAACTGGATGAAATTTCCAGCGGTACTCAGCGGCAGATTATGCTGGCCGTGCGTCTGGCTCTGTCGCAGGAAATGGTCAGCCGCAAGGTGCATAACCAGCAGTTCCTGATCCTGGATGAGCCGTTTGCTTTCTTTGATGAAGAACGTACTGAGCGTTCACTGGCGGTATTGCCGGAGCTCAGCGACGACCTGCCGCAAATATGGATCATTGCTCAGACTTTCCCTGAAGGTATGAACTTTAAGCGCACTATTTACTGTGAACGGGAACAAGTTGAAAAAACAGCCTGAGCAACAGGAAGGGGTCATTAAGCACAGCGGCCCCAATCATCAGGGTAGTAACAGCAGCTCACCCTACCCTGTCAGCCGCCTGGCGCCCCATTTTGAACTGGTGGATCTGGCCCGGCAGATTTCAGAAGCCGACAGTAAAATCAATATCCGTGTCAATGCCAAGCTCAAGGTCATTGCCGATCAAATCAAACACCTGCAGGCCGAAGCCCAGAGTGTAATGGAAGCGGCTCAACGGGATCAGGAACTGGATCAGGCCGACTGCAATTTCACCCGTATCCCCGGCCGTATTTACCATTTATACAAAAAACCTGATGGTAGTACTTATTTTTCCATGCTCTCCCCACAGGACTGGGGCAAACAATGCCCGCATGAATTTATAGCCTCCTACCGCCTGGAAAATGATATGTCCTGGACCTTAATAGACAATTAAAAGTTAAAACTCTTGTAACTACACCCCATAATACAAACCACCGTAGAGTGACTGACCACAGGATCATGATTTTCTAATGGAATCGTCGTATAATCGACACTTAAGAAAATAACCGCATTTTATTATTGGAAATACCATGGAAAATCAGAATCAGCCGGGTGATACCACACATTTTGGTTATAAAACGGTCAATAAAGAAGAAAAAGTCGGTAAGGTGGCCGAGGTTTTTCATTCGGTGGCCAGTAAATACGATGTGATGAATGATCTGATGTCGATGGGTGTTCATCGGCTCTGGAAGGGTCTGACCATTGAAAAAAGCGGTGTGCGCCGTGGTCAGAGTGTGCTGGATCTGGCCGGGGGTACCGGCGATCTGGCGGCTAAATTTTCCAGAATTGTGGGTGAAACCGGCCGGGTGGTGCTGGGTGATATTAATGAATCCATGCTTAAGGTAGGCCGTGCCCGCCTGACGGATCAGGGCATTGTTGGTAATGTGGAGTATGTGCAGGCCAATGCCGAATGCCTGCCTTTTCCGGATAATACCTTTGACTGCATTACTATTGCCTTTGGCCTGCGTAATGTTACAGACAAGGACGCTGCCTTGGCTTCCATGTTCCGTGTATTAAAACCCGGCGGTCGTCTGCTTATCCTGGAATTTTCCAAACCGGTTGCACCGGGTTTAAGTCCTATCTATGATTTTTATTCTTTTAATATCCTGCCCACCATGGGCAAACTGATTGCCAACGATTCAGAAAGCTATCGTTATCTGGCAGAATCCATTCGTATGCATCCGGATCAGGAAACCCTGAAAGCGATGATGGAAAATGCCGGCTTTGAGCTCTGTGATTATACCAACCTGACCGGTGGTATTGTGGCTCTGCATCGTGGTTTTAAATTTTAATACAGGCCCGGCAATTTTATGCAAAGCAGTACCATTGATCAAAAAGTAAACAGGCCACAGGACGATATTAATCCCCTGCTGATTCCATTGCTTGCTGCTATGGAGGCAGCCCTTAATCAGCTATTTGCCATGGATCCCGAGAGCTTTGCCAGACTGGCCGATTTTAAGGGACGCATTATTGCCTTTCATATCACCGATATGGATCAATGGCTGTATTTTTTCCCCGATAAACAGGGTATGCAGATCATCAGTCATTATGAAGGTGAACCGGATACGGTTATATCCGGCAGCTTACTGGCCTTTGCCAAAATGGCTCTGGCAGAAGATCAGGAAAAAACCCGTTCGGTCTTTAAGGGTGATATTAAAATTACCGGCGATATGGTGCTGGGCCAGCATTTTCAGGCTCTGTTCCAGCAGCTGGAGATTGACTGGGAAGAACATCTATCTCATATTACCGGTGATGTCATAGCCCATTCACTGGGCAATGCAGCCCGAGGCGTACTGGGTTTTGGTAAACAACTCTTTAACTCACTGGGTATGGATGTAAGTGAGTACTTGCAATATGAAACCCGTGACATTGCTTCCGGGCCGGAAATTCAGCACTTTAACCAGCAGGTAGATACTATCCGTAATGATGTTGAACGGGCAGAAGCCCGTATTAAGCGTCTGGAACAGGCGCTTGTACCATCAGCTCAACCAGAAAAAGAAAACAGCTCTGATAAATAACGGAACCCCTTTCTACATGGCTCACATTCAATGAGAAACATCGCTCACTTTTTCCACCTAATGACTATTAGCCGGGTGCTGCTGAAACACGGCCTGGATGAGTTAATTCTAAATACCCATCTGTTCAGACTTATTCGTCTGCTGCGTTATTTCTCCCCTACATTCTGGTTTAACCCCCGTACCCGTCGGCCACGGGGTGAACGTATTCGTATGGCCCTGGAAGATCTGGGACCGATTTTTGTTAAATTCGGGCAGATCCTGTCAACCCGGCGGGATCTGTTGCCTGATGATCTGGCTGAGGAACTGGCTAAACTGCAGGATCAGGTGCCGCCCTTTGGTGCAGAGAAAGCCGTGGCCATCATTGAGGCCTCATTTAAACAGCCGATTAATGAAATTTTTGCCGAGTTTGAGCGTACTCCGCTGGCCTCTGCATCTATTGCCCAGGTGCATACCGCCACCATGCATGACGGCCGGGAAGTGGTGGTTAAAGTGGTGCGCCCTGATATTGAAAAAGTTATCCGCCGGGATCTGGCCCTGCTGTATGTTATTGCCGGCAAGATGGAACGCTACTGGGCTGATGGCCGGCGTCTGCGCCCGATGGAAGTGGTGCATGAATTTGAAAAAACCATTCTGGATGAGCTGGATCTGCTGCGTGAAGCCGCCAATGCTTCCCAGTTAAGACGAAACTTTAAAGACTCCCCTATTCTGTATGTACCGGAAGTGGACTGGAACCACTGTCGTAAAAAAGTCATGGTTATGGAGCGCATTCATGGTGTACCGGTAACCAATATGGCCGAGCTTAAGTCCATGGATATTGACTTTAAGCGGCTGGCGGAAATGGGTGTGGAAATCTTTTTTACCCAGGTGTTCCGGGATAATTTTTTCCATGCCGATATGCACCCCGGAAATATCTTTGTCTCCAATACCGGCCAGTATATTGCCATTGATTTTGGTATTATGGGTACTCTGAATCCGGAAGATCAGCGTTATCTGGCAGAAAACTTCCTGGCCTTTTTTAACCGGGATTATTACCGGGTGGCTGAACTGCATGTGGAATCCGGCTGGGTACCACCAGATACCCGGGTGGATGATTTTGAGTCAGCGATCCGTTCGGTATGTGAGCCGATTTTTGAAAAGCCGCTGCACGAAATTTCTTTTGGTCAGTTATTATTACGCCTGTTTCAGACTGCCCGGCGTTTTAATATGGAGGTTCAGCCACAGCTGGTGTTATTACAGAAAACCCTGCTTAATATCGAGGGTCTGGGACGGCAGCTATACCCTGAACTGGATCTCTGGGATACTGCCAAACCCTTCTTGGAAAACTGGATGAAAGAGCAGCTGGGTTTCCGCTCTTTTGCCAAACAGATCAAACACAATGCCCCTTTATGGATGGAGCAGTTGCCTGACTTCCCTAATAAAGTGTTTGATGTGGTACAACAGGCTCGCCATGGTAAGCTGAGTATTAATTACAAAAGTGAAACCTTAAACCGTATCGAAGAAAAAATTGAACTGGAAAGCAGTAAGACTACGTCTGCCATTATCAGTTCGGGGCTACTGGTATGCGGAGCTATTCTATATTCCGGTGGACTGATCCTTGAAGCTCAGGTTCTGGCAGGACTGGGTGCGGCAGGTGCATTGTGGGCACTATTTAAAAAATAAAGTTCTCTCCCCTGAGCCTGATAAAAGGAGGGGAGAGATTTTAAATGAGTTTAAAGCACCCTTTTGGCAGTATTTAATAACTGCTCCGGATTAAACGGTTTAACCAGCCAGCCCGTTGCCCCTGCTGCTTTACCTTCCATTTTTTTATCCGTTCCTGCTTCCGTGGTTAATACCAGAATGGGAGTGAATTTATAATTGGGCAGTTTACGAACTTCTTTGGTAAAAGCCAGTCCGTCCATAACAGGCATATTGACATCGGTAAAAATCAGATCAAACTTCACGTTTTTGGCTACTTCCAGACCTTTCCGTCCGTCATTGGCTTCTTCCACTTCATAACCTGCACTTTTCAGGGTAAAAGAAATCATTTGTCTCATGGATGATGAGTCATCCAGCACTAAAATTTTCTGTGCCATTGTATGCTCCGAAATTAGGTAATTTTTTCTTTAAGAATGATTGATGCAGGCTAAAAAATCAAGTTACAAATATTTAATGTTGACTTCAGGTTTGCCAGTTAATAGGGGCCTGTCCCTGCTGTTCAAGAAACTGGTTTATTTTAGAAAACGGGCGGCTGCCGAAAAATCCCCGATAGGCAGATAAAGGGGATGGATGAGGGGAACGCAGGACAAAATGTTTATCAGTATCAATAATGGCACCTTTTTTCTGGGCATAGCTGCCCCATAAGACAAAGGCAATGGGCCGGGACTGCTGATTAAGTGTGTTGATAATGACATCGGTCAGAATTTCCCAGCCGCGCCCCTGATGAGAATTGGGTTTACCGCTTTCCACGGTTAAGACACTATTAAGCAATAATACTCCCTGTTCGGCCCAGGACTGTAAATGACCATTGTGGTTAGTAATGCCCAGATCATCTTGCAGTTCCTTAAATATATTAATCAGGGATTTGGGGATGGGTTTGACTTCCGGCATAACTGAAAAGCAGAGGCCATGGGCATGTCCAGGGGTGGGGTAGGGATCCTGACCCAGGATAACCACTTTAACCTGTTCCGGGGCGGTGGTGTTAAGGGCATTAAACCAGAGGCTGGAGTGGGGCAGAATAATTTTGCCCTGGTTTTTTTCAGTGCGTAAAAATTCTTTAAGGTTTAATAAGGCATCTGTTTGAAAGGTGTTTTCAAGCAGTTCCTTCCAGCCGTTATTAAGTTTGACAGAACTCATAAATATCCCCGGGTAAATAATTTACCCGGAGAGTATAACCGCTTTACTGCAGGCATGGAATCCGTGCAGATAAAAGAGCTCCTGGGTGATTATTTTTTAGGAGTAAAGGTAAATTTCTGACCGGCCAGGCTGGCTTCATACATCAGACCGCCCTTGGCAACGGTAAAAACTGCCATGCCCTTACGAAAACCACTGCTGGCCGTATCAGCATTGTTTTTGCCACCGCTGATAGAAGCGGTATTGCCGGTGGTATTGGCACTAGCTGATGCTCCGGCGGTAATGGCAACGGCTTCAGCAGAAGTGCTGAACTCAAAGTTGCCGCTGGTAAAGGCATCCAGTGCGGCCTTGTTTTCAAAGAAAATAATCTGGCTGAATCCCTGGGCTCCCAGCTGGAAACCAATGGAACCCTGAGTCATACTGGTGTCACCAATATATTTGCCCCGTTCATAGACTTTACCTTTGCCATAGGCGCCGCCAATCACAAAGCCGGCTTTACCAATGGTTGGAAATACGGCATAGCCGTAGCTTTTTTTGAAAAACTGGCCACTTTCGCCGGCTTCACGAAATACTTTTAAAGTATCTGCAATATCATCGGCCCCCGCACTCTGGATAGTAAAACCAAAGAGAAGAATTAATAATGTAAAAATCTTTTTCATAGCTGCTTTCCTTAAAGTTAAAAAATAAAGTAAAAATGTACCACATAATGCTACTATAAAGACTACTATAATTGATATGAACCTATTATGAAACGCATAACACAACTTCAACCCCTGTCCAAAGAGCATCATCAGTCGCTGGTACTGTCACAAAAAGCCATTAATACAGCGCAGCAGGGTGATGAGAAACAAATTGCAGAATTCTGTCAGCAAATTGTGCAGAGCTATCCCGGTGACTGGAAAATACATTTTAAAATTGAAGAAGACAGTATTTTTCATGTGATTCAACATTTATCTGCCGACCATAATTCAGAGCAGAAAAAAATACTCAGCTTATGTGAGCAGCTGGAAAAAGAGCACCGGCAGATGGATGCTTATTATGAACAGATGAAGTCCGGTAACTACTCAGTACTGGGAGAGTTTGGTGCTTTATTAAAGCAGCATAGCTGCACTGAAGAAAGAGAACTTTTTCCCCTTCTGGAAGAGTATCTGGATACAGCAACCCTGGAAAAGATTTATCAGACCAGTGTGGATTACCGAAAAGAAACTAAATAATCCAGTTTAAACTGGAATCCAGCCGCTGACGGGTACTGGAAATTACTTCAGCGTGTTCGGTAAGAATGGCAATACTGCCCTTTTTAGAGGGATAAACAATGCCGCTTATTTGCTGATCATGCAGCGGGTAGGCATGATTAATCGGCTGAGTGGGTAAAATTAAAACAGTGACCTGACCCTGCGGGGTATTCAGTACCAGGTGTACACCAGTATGACCGCCGACAATGCAGTGTCCCAGAAAAGCCACCTGACCAATCGGATCTTTAAGTTTGCCGCTATAGGAAGCCAGCATGGTGTCGATATTATTTTTGGCAACATTCATATCAACATTTAAGGCATGGGTATCCTGGTAATAATGACTGAGCACCTGCTCAGCCAGTTGATTGCCATCAACATTAACAGGCGCCCACAACGCCGGCCATAAAAGAAAGCTCAGGGCAATGGCAAGTATAGAGGCGGCGATACTGCCTATAAACCATTTTCTCTGTCGGTTTTTTTGTCTGTTATGCTGGTGGCTGGCTTTATGTTCAGCGAGCTGCTGATTTAAAATAATACGTTCGGCAAGATTATCGGGTGTGTTAATGCTGAGTGTTTCAGATAATTGCTGGTCAAAGTGACGCTGTTGTTCTACAAACTTCTGGTTGTTGTTGCTTTGACGGGTTTTTTCCAGAAATTCAGCACTTTGATCATGGGGATCAATAATAGCTCTTTTTCTAAATTCCAGATCATCCACGTTTAAAATCCTGTTGCTTTGTCAAATATATCTTTAGTGTGTTGCGGATTCGCCTAACTGCCAGGCTTTATGTAAAACGGTTCTGAGTTGATCCCTGGCTCTGAACAGACGGGTGTTAACGGTATTAAGGTTAAGCTCAAGAATCTCCGCAATTTCACTGGTTTTAAAACCGCCCAGCACCTGTAATAAGAGAGGTTCACGATAATCAATTTCAAGATTGCCTATGGCATTGTACAACTGCTGTTTATCCAGCGACTGTTCAGGGCCGGGATTGTGCTGATCTTCAACCAGTACCTCTTCAATATCCACCAGATCCAGCTGCTTACGCTCAAAACGGCGGGCATTTTCACGGCGTAATATCGTGATTAACCAAGCTTTGGCCTTTTTTTCATCTTCCAGACTATCCAGTGCTTTCCATGCTCTTAAAAAAGCATCCTGTACCAGATCATCGGCAATAGCATGATGCTGGCATAACCAGAAGGCAAAACGGTATAAATCACTGGAATAGGCTTTAACCAGTGCTTCAAAACGGTTTTGTCTATCCATAACATTAGAGACCGGGGATTTCTGCAATTTCTTTCCTAAAAAAATGACTATCATACCGATGATGCATTATTTATACTTAATACACGCTGAATGGAGTAGTTACAAAAAAAGATTGAAACTTTTTTGTAACTATCCGGGTCTTATAAGACAAGTCAGTAATAAAGCATTTTTAAACAGCTTACTAAACAAAAAGGAAAATAATATGCGAAACTCTAAAAAAACAACATTAATCGGTTTATTTGCAGTGGCTTTTGCCATGATGGGAGCAACGGCCCATGCCGGAAAGCCCGGCTTTGAAAAGTGCAAGGGTATTGCCAAGGCCGGTATGAATGACTGTGGTACCAGCAAGCATGCCTGTGCCGGTATGTCCAAGACTGATGCTGATCCCGATGAGTGGGTTTATGTGCCTGAAGGTACCTGAAAAAAAATTGCAGGCAGTAAAGGGGTAAAATAAACCTCAGTCAATTACCCGTAAAAAAGAGCATCCGGTTTTCCAGATGCTCTTTTTTTATTCCTGCAAAACAGCTTACACGCAGTCCGCACATACGACAAACCGCAAACCACATGCACTTACCTAAATGAAGTGCAGCCATTATATAAGGATATTATAATGATAAAAAAATTCCTGTTTTCCCGCAGCGACATTATGCTGCACGGCTTTGATTTACTGGTACGGCTGTATCTTCTGAAAGTTTTCTTCCAGTCTGGTATGGTAAAAATTCAGTCCTGGCAGTCCACCCTAGATCTGTTTGCCTATGAATACTCTGTGCCCCTGCTGCCCCCGGAGATAGCCGCTTATGCCGCCACGGCCGGAGAATTAATATTGCCGCTTATGCTGCTTATCGGCCTCCTGACCCGCCCAGCCGCCATTGGCCTGTTTATTCTTAATGCTGTAGGGGCCTATGCCTATTCATTAACCGACTATTACAATATGGTGGGGATGATGGATCATATGCTCTGGGGTGCCATGATACTGGTTTATATTCTGTATGGTCCCAGCCCATTGTCTGTTGATAATCTTCTGGGAAAGAAATTTAACCGGACGTAGCAATTATAATTTCTGGTTGTTTTTCGGTACGTCAACTTTCAGTGTCTGTTTAGCATAACCATGAACACTATCATGGGCCCTAATTACAACGGAACCTGTGCCTGACGGCAGTGTCACAGTTAATGAGCGGGTAAACGGCTGTTCATTAACATGCGGGTGATACAGGGTGCGGGTTGCCAGCAGAACGCCGTCTGGTGAGAGTATATCCCAGCGATCAGCATAATGATCCCAGCCGCTGTCCTGATGTTTCAAGGTAACGTCAAAAAGGTATTGCTGTCCACCAAGGGGGCTAATCCGGGCGTTCTCAATACTGACCTCTCCTGCAAAAGCAGCGGCAGACACCAGGAAGCTTGTAATAATCAGAGATAAGGATAAAATGCGCAACATGAGTAATTTCCTTTTATGTGAGGTCAATTTTGAATAGTGGTCTGGTCGTTATAGGCGCCCTGGTGCTGGCGCTGCTGGTTTATATTGCCCTGGTTTTATGGGGTAGAAAATGGCTTATTAAGCATCAGGTGTCCTGTTTCTGGCGCAGTACCTACCTAGCGGTTTTTCTGGCACCCGGTTTATTGTTATATGGTGAACATTCCGGTATTCCGGTACCGGCTCTGGCCTGGATGTCCGGCCTGAGCAATGGCTGGAATTGTTATTCAAAAGGCTTATTCTGTTCCTTTGAGCTGAACCTGTATCTGGCTATCCTGCCTTTTCTGGCTACTTGGATCTTTGCCTGGTTAATGTGTAAGGAACCTCAGGACAGCTCGTCCTGATAAGCCACACCAATCCCACCAAGTCCGCAATAGCCGCCCGGATTTTTGGCCAGGTACTGCTGATGGTAGTCTTCGGCATAGTAAAACGGGCCGGCAGGCAGGATCTCAGTGGTAATTTCTCCAAACCCATGAGTATTTAGCCGCTGCTGATAGTGCTCACGGCTAGCCAGAGCCTGCTTCTGCTGCTGTTCGGAAAAGGTATAAATACCTGAGCGGTACTGAGTGCCGCGATCATTACCCTGACGCATGCCCTAGGTTGGATTATGACTTTCCCAGAACAGTTTAAGTAAATCCTGGTAACGGGTCTGTTGCGGGTGAAAAACCACCAGCACCACTTCATTATGTCCGGTCTGCCCGCTGTAGACTTCCTGATAGGTGGGATTGGGTGTTATGCCCGCAGAGTAGCTCACAGCGGTAGTGTACACCCCGGGATGCTGCCAGAAAGCCCGTTCAGCTCCTCAGAAACAGCCCAGACCGAAAAGTGTCTGCTGCATCTGTTCCGGAAATGGCGGCTGCAGCGGATGCTGGTTAATAAAATGATTGTTATTAACGGGCATGGCTTCAGTTCGTCCGGGCAGGGCAGTAGCAGGATCAATAATCGGCATAGTATTCCTAGGGTTAATGGGGGTAATCAGTGCAAGTTAACCAGAGGACAATCATTTTTAAACTGCAATGGAATTAACCGGATAAATAATGGTCTGGTTCCGGCCGCTGTTCTTGGCATTATACAGGGCACTGTCTGCCTGATTAAACAAGGCTTCAAAGTCGGCATGACTGTCCGCACTGGCTATGCCTATACTTATGGTGATTTTAAGCCCTTCTATCAAGTGGCTCTCAATATATTTGCGCAGTTCTTCGGCTTTTTCCAGGGCATGTTCAATGGGAGCATGAGCCATCAGCACTACAAATTCCTCTCCACCATAACGGGCCACCAGGTCTTCAGAACGAAAACTGGAGCTGATCAGCTGGCCGAATTTTTTCAGTACATCGTTTCCGCGGGTATGGCCGTAGGTATCATTAATATGCTTAAAATGATCGATATCCAGCACCATCAGGCTTAAGGGAGTAGTGTGACCGGATGTGGAGTTAAAATATTTAGGCAGCAGATGACTGAGTGAATGGCGGTTATACAGACCGGTCAGCTGATCGGTCATGGCTAGGTGGAATAACTGCTCCTGCTGAATTTTAACCTGATCAAACAGCTGCTTGGTGGTGATCAGGTTACTCGGCGGGCACTGAGTTCCTGTTTGATAATGTGCTTAACAATGTAGTCATTGGCGCCAATACGTAGCAGCTCAATGCGTCGGGGGGTGTCATCGTAACCAGATACCACCAGGATAGGCAGTTTGGAACGGTCGGGATAAATTTTGCGTATTTCACGGATTAAGCCCATGCCGTTCAGTCTGCCTTCCACAAGCAGGTCGGTAATGATTAAATCGTATTCTTTGGGAGACTTTTTAAAAGACTGCAGCGCTTTTTCAGCACTGTAAAAATGCCGGACGGATATTTTTAAGGATTCCATCTGTTTGATCATATGTCGGGCAACGGTTTTACTGTCTTCAATAAACAGTACCCGGGCATTGATTTCATGGCGTTTATTCTCAATAGAGGCTTTCAGGTTACGCGACAGGGCATTAATATCACTGCGGTTATATATTTCTGTTACACCGGAATCATAAGCTGTCCCGCGTCAACTATCTTGTCCGGTTTAACGACAATTACGATGGCCGGTTGAGTGCCTGTTTATTTTCCTTTATTTTTTGGCTCTTCTCCGCTCTGATGAGTGAAGAAAGATGCTAATACTCACAAAACCTGTTGAAATATAAAGCTTCTGACAGTTTTATAAGCAATAGGTAATATGAGTATCAACATCTCACCCAC
>JBHNNM010000029.1:0-13375 GCA_048563625.1 Gammaproteobacteria bacterium
GATAGTTCTTGGCATGGTAAGTGTTCTTGTATGTTGATTTTTCACAAAACCATTATACTTGTTTAACAAATACCATGCTGCCTATTTTTTAACCACAAAAGATCAACAGCCCCTAATAAAACACATGGAAATACAAGGAGTTGTGATGAAAGTAAGGCGTCACTCAGTACTCTAGGCCATTGCTTCCGCAATTAATTTATGGCTCTGGAATCGTAAACTATCCCGGCAGTATCATGCGATTATGAAAGCCAGTACGCAGTCGCAGATGGCGGGAGACTAATATGCTTAAATCAATTGTCAATTTTAAATCCAGAATGGAGCAAAGTCGTGCTCAGCGCAGTTATGAGAAAATACTGCCCGAACAGCTCAGTGCTCTTTATGGCAATCAGAAAAAATACACACCCACCCAGATCACTATCGCCATTCGCAAGGCCGGCCTGCCGGTTAAACACCGTAAACTGGCTTACCGAATGTATATGACTCGTGATGAACTCAGGGTGTTTTATGCCAATAGTCGTAAACACCCCAATTCTGCTGCCCTGCCGGTGATTGAATTACATAATTCCTGATATTCCAGGCGTTCCGGCAAATAAAGACTAATTAAATTAGTCGGGATTTATTACCGGCTTTTTTGTTATAATCCCTGCTTTTAAGCAAGTTGAAGTAGTGAGATGAAACAGCAACGTAAAGCCGTAGCTTTGATATCCGGTGGACTGGACTCCATGCTGGCGGTAAAAGTGATTCAGGAACAGGGGATCCATGTCGAGGGGATTAATTTCTTTACCGGTTTCTGTCTGGAAGGTCATACCCATGCGGTCAGGAAAAAGCACCAGGATAAGCAGAAGCGTAATAATGCCCTGTGGGTGGCTGAACAGCTGGGTATTAAATTGCATATTGTGGATGTGGTGGGAGAATACAAGGATATTCTGCTTAACCCGGCACACGGCTACGGTAAAAATGTCAATCCCTGCCTGGACTGCAAAACCTTTATGGTTAAAAAAGCGGTGCAGTGGATTAAGGAACATGATTTTGACTTTATTATTACCGGTGAGGTGGTGGGTCAGCGGCCTATGTCACAGCGCCGGGAAACCATGCCGGTGGTGGCTAAGGAGTCCGGCGGTAATGATCTTTTAGTACGGCCCTTAAGTGCAAAACAATTACCCGAAACCCTGCCGGAACGTGAAGGCTGGCTGGATCGGGAAAAACTGTATGATTTCAGCGGCCGTACCCGCAAGCCACAGATGGCTCTGGCAGCAAAGTTCGGTTTTAAAGATTATGCCCAGCCCGCCGGCGGCTGCTGTATGCTCACTGATGAAAATTATGCTATTAAATTACAGGATATGTGGCACAACCGTCCCAGCCGTGATTATGAGCTGGATGACATAATTATGCTCAAAATGGGGCGGCATTTTAGACTGGCACCCCATCTGAAATTGATTATCGGTCGTGAAGAAGGTGAAAACCGCTTTATGCAGGGCTATAAGAACCAGTTTATGTCCGTTTATCCCACCAGCCATCCCGGTGCCCTGTGCCTGGTGGACGGCGAATTTAAATCTGATGAGGAACGTGATCAGGCTCTGGCTCTGGTGGCACGCTATAGCCAGGGGAAAAATGAACCGCAGGTTAAACTGGTCATTCGCCAGAGTACAGGGGAGGAACAGGAATACAGTATCTGCCCCATGTTACCTGATGATATCAATAAGGACTGGCTGATATGAGTGCCGATCAGCATAAAGAACCCTATTATCTCGATGCCCGTCGATTATTGTGTCCCTTGCCGGTAATTAGAGCTCAGGATGCGGTGGCTAAACTGAACACTGGCGACAGAGTCGTGGTGATCAGTACTGATCCCGGAGCTAAAGCAGATATTCCTGCGTGGTGTCGAATTAATGGACATGAGGTTCTGGATATTGTTGAGCAGGATAATGAGATTATTATTACTGTACTGGTTAATCATGAGCAATAAATTAAAGTCTGAAATGGCATTAAAATAAAAAAATGCCAGAAATTTCATATTGACTATTGCTAATATTAATTAAATCTAATATACTGGTAGGCAAGTTGAAGGAAAATAATAAAATCAACGTGAAACACATTAACCGGATAAGAGTTTTTTGTCCGAATCAATAATTTAAGATTAAACTAATACTGGAGAGTATAAAATGAAAAAATTAATTATTGCTGCTGCTATTGCAACTTCTGTTGTATCTATGACTGCAAACGCTTGGTGGGGAGATGACAGCAACTCCAATACTAACCTGAATGGTTATGGTCAGAACAACTGGAACAACAATGCATATGGCAACGGCTATGGCAGTGGTTGGGGTGATGGTAGCATGGACAGCGACATGGACGGTGATGTAGAAATCACTATTAAAGCCCGTGGTCATGGTCGTGGTAAAGGTAACACCCGTGGTTCCGCTTATGGTAATGGTTATAGCAACTACAATGGCTACAACAATATGAACAGCCGTTTTGATGGCTATAACACTTATGCTAACGAACCTTATCGTTATGGTGGTTATGGTTATGGTTATGCTCCACGTCCATACCCAGTACCTGTAGCACCTCAGGCTGCTCCTGCTAGGCCTGTTGCTCCTGCCGCCAAGTAAAGCGATAGTAGCAACAGCTAAAAAAACCCCGTTCTGAACTTAATCAGAACGGGGTTTTTTGTTTTTGGCCCTGATTTTAGTTCCAGTTTGGTGCAAAAAAGCCTGTAATATTCTATAAGTAATAGTTAGCCCTGCAAAACTCCCCTGCTACACCTCTAAAAACAATTCAAATTCAGCAGTCTATAAAATATGGTATAAATTTTGCTTTTTTATAGAAATATTATTCAGGTGTACTAAGAACCTGAACTGCTCTGTAACAATTTACTGGCTGAAGCTAGGTGAGATTTTTATAAAGTTTAAAAAATTGGCTTTTTTAGCGTTTCAACGTAAAATTCCATTTTTAATTTAGATTAAGTAATATGTCTGAAACCAATGAGCAAACTGATACGCTGTCAAATAAGGCCGATGAACGCTATCGCCTGACCAGTAAAGTTACTATTATTGGTGCCATTGTTAATTTTGTCCTGGCCATCTTTAAAATAATCATTGGTCTTATCGGGCATTCCCATGCACTGGTTGTGGACGGTATTCATTCTTTTTCGGATTTGCTTAGTGACGGCCTGGTTGTCTGGGCAGCCCGGCAGGGTAATCAACTGCCGGATGAAGATCATCCTTATGGACACGCACGTATTGAAACGGCCTTTGCTGCCGTTCTGGGTGGTGTATTAATTACGGTGGGTATTGGTATTATTATTGATGCCACCAACCGGCTGGCTTCAGGAGATATTCCGGTACCAGAAACTATGACCATTTGGGTGGCTCTGCTATCGGTGCTTTCCAAAGAAGCCCTGTACCGTTATACACTGGTTTATGCGAATCGTTTAAATTCTTCGCTACTCAAAGCCAATGCCTGGCACCATCGTAGTGATGCTATATCGTCGATTGTAGTATTAATCGGTATTGCCGGCAGTATTGCAGGTCTGCCCTATCTGGATGCGGCCGCTGCGGTGATAGTATCCATGATGATAGCTAAAATCGGCTGGGATATTGCGAAGGAAAGTATTGAAGAGCTGGTGGATAAGGGACTGGATCCGGACAAGGTGCAGTCCATAAGCCGACATATATCCGCCATACCCGGTGTTTCTCAGATGCATATGCTGAGAACCCGGCAAATGGGAGCGGAAGCTCTGCTCGATGTCCATGTGGAAGTGGCACCGAATCTGAGTGTTTCTGAAGGTCATCGCATCAGTGATGAAGTCAGCAAAGAACTAACCCGGCAGTTTCCGGATATTGCTCAGGTGCTGGTGCATATTGATCCGGAAAATGATGAAGAACAATCCAGTTGTTCAGATTTGCCGCTGAGAAAAGATATATTGACTGACCTGGATCAGTGTTGGGCAGATATTGAGCAGTCAAAATCAATAGAAGAAGTGACACTACATTATCTTGATGGTAAGGTAAGTGTTCAAATAATACTGCCACTATCAATATTATCCGGTAATGTAAATGCTGGTCAGTTAAGACAGCAGTTTGTAGATTCAGTAAAAACACTGGACTATATCAACAAAGTAGAAGTACTTTACCGTTAAATGCACTGTTGTGGTGCGATGCCTGTATTTTGGCATCCTTTGTGGTGCATGCATAATGAGTTGACGGTATTGTGCAACTTAATATGAGTTTTAAAAAATAACCCTGTTTCAGGGAATGTGTTTAACCAATAACCTGGAGACAAAGAATGTCCGATGCTTTAAAAATGATTGAAGAAAACGGTGTCAAATTTGTTGATTTCCGTTTCACCGATACACACGGTAAAGAGCAGCACGTCAGTGTTCCTGCCAAAACTGTAGAAGCCAGCACATTTGAAGATGGTAAAATGTTTGATGGTTCTTCTATTTCCGGCTGGAAAGGTATTAATGATTCAGACATGATTTTAATGCCTGATCAGAGTACAGCAGTAATGGATCCTTTTACTGATGAGCCGACTTTAATTGTTACCTGCGATATCGTTGAACCTTCAACCATGCAGGGCTATGAGCGTGACCCACGTTCTGTTGCCCGTCGTGCTATTGAACACCTGAGATCAACCGGTATCGGTGATCAGGCTTATTTTGGTCCTGAGCCAGAATTTTTTATCCTTGACGATGTACGTTGGGGTTCAGACATGAGCGGTACTTTTGTAAAAGTTGACTCTGAAGAATCTGAATGGAACTCTGAAAAAGTTTATACTGATGGTAATATGGGTCACCGTCCTGGTGTTAAAGGCGGTTATTTTCCAGTACCTCCAGTAGATTCTCTGCATGATATTCGTGCTCAAATGTGTCTGACACTGGAAGAAATGGGTCAGGAAGTTGAAGTACATCACCACGAAGTTGCAACTGCAGGTCAGTGCGAAATCGGTGTTAGATTTAATACGCTGATTGAAAAGGCAGACGAAGTACAGCAGATGAAATACGTTGTACATAATGTTGCTCATGCCTATGGTAAAACAGCCACCTTTATGCCCAAGCCAATTGTTGGTGATAATGGTTCCGGTATGCACGTTCACCAGTCTATCTTTAAAGATGGTGAAAACCTGTTCTCCGGCGACGGCTATGCCGGACTGTCTGAGACTGCGCTGTACTACATTGGTGGTATTATCAAGCATGCCCGTGCTCTGAACGCTTTCACTAACTCCTCAACCAACAGCTATAAGCGTCTGGTTCCAGGATTTGAAGCACCTGTCATGCTGGCTTACTCTGCACGTAACCGTTCTGCTTCTATTCGTATCCCTTATGAGTCCAATCCTAAGGGGCGTCGTGTTGAAGTTCGTTTCCCAGATCCAACAGCCAACCCATACTTGGCATTCTCAGCTATGCTGATGGCCGGCCTTGATGGTATTCAGAACAAGATCCATCCTGGTGATGCTATGGACAAGGACTTATATGATCTGCCAGCAGAAGAAGCCGCTGAAATTCCAACAGTAGCCAGTTCTCTGGACCAGGCTTTAGAAGCCCTGGAAAATGATATGGACTTCCTGATGGCCGGTGGTGTATTCCCCGAAGACATGATCAGAGCCTTTATTGATCTGAAGATGGAAGAAGTGACTCGTTTACGTATGACTACTCACCCTGTTGAGTTTGATATGTACTACAGCTGCTAATAGCAGGCTTCAGTTTGAATTACTGGTTATTGCCGGTAAGACGGAACTGAAAAACGAGTTAAAAAGCCCTGAATACCATTGTGTATTCAGGGCTTTTTTTTATGCATTGAAATGTTCTGGTAAGCTTGCACTTTATTAGTGCATAATAGCAGGAACACGGTGTTATTTATAATGGGGAATAACAACATTCAAAAATGAATAAGTGTTAATAATCAGCAGGTTAAACTATAAAAACCTGAAATTAACAACAAAACAGCTTAATTACAGGAGAATTTCATTTATGGATCAATTTTTGCTTAATCCCTGTAATAATGAATAAACGGAGACTGTATTAACTTACCCGTTTATCTTATGCCACCTAATGAGACATGATGTCAAACTACCTATGATAAGTTACTCAACAGACAACATACTGGATAATCTCAATACGGCTATCGTGCTTCTGGACAGCAGTCTGAATGTACAGTTTATTAATCCTGCAGCTGAAATGCTGCTGGGTGTCAGCTCTAATAAAATTAATTCTAAAAGCATCAGTAAACTTATAGAGGCTCCTGAATTACAGGCCTCAATTCAGGAGACCCTGGACAGTAACCATCCTTTTACTCAGCGGGAGAAAAACCTGCAGTTACAGGATTATTCTGTGGTAGTGGATGTGACTGTTCAGCCAATATATTCGGATCATAATGAAAAGCAGTTGTTAATAGAATTTAATCAGCTGGATCGGCATCTGCGTATTACCCGTGAAGAAAACCTGCTTGCTCAGCATGAAACCGTCAGAGCCCTGTTACGCAGTATGGCACATGAAGTGAAAAATCCACTGGGCGGTATTCGTGGTGCAGCACAATTACTGGAGCGGGAACTTAATGATGAAGAGCTGACTGAATATACCCAGGTGATTATTGAAGAAACCGATCGTTTAAAAAAACTGGTGGATCGAATGCTGGGACCCAATGCTCTGCCGAACCGTACTATGGTCAATATTCATTCGGTTACTGAACGGGTTCGCAGCCTGCTTAAAGCAGACAAAATACACGATGTGCATATCTTTTTTGACTATGATCCCAGTATTCCGGAAATAGAATTTGATCCGGAACATCTGATCCAGGCGGTTTTAAATATTGTCCGTAATGCCGCCCAAGCTTTATCTGAACAGGAAGATAAAGTGGATGAAAATGGCCGGGAAAAAGAGAAAAAAATCACCATCCGTACCAGAATTATGCGCCATTTTAATATCGGCCAGAAATACTACAAACTGGTGGCCAAGATGGACATTATTGATAACGGGCCGGGTATTTCCAGGCAAATGCAGGAGCGGATATTTATGCCTCTGATCACCGGCCGTGCTGAAGGTACCGGTCTGGGACTGTCCATTGCACAGTCCCTGATCAGCCAGAACGGCGGTTTGATAGAATGCCAGAGCCGTCCGGGTAAAACCGTATTCAGTTTGCTTTTACCAATCAAAGATTAGAAAAAACTTAATGAAAAGAATTCAAATGCATAAAATATATAATATCTGGAGTGCACTATGAGCACACAAGAAATTGTCTGGGTTATTGATGATGATCGTTCCATTCGCTGGGTGCTGGAAAAAGCCTTTAAACAGACCAACTTTGAAGTAGAAAGTTTTAAAAATGCTGAAGCCGTGCTGACGGCTTTAAAAAAAGCCCAACCGGATTGCATTATTACCGATATCCGCATGCCGGGGATGGACGGTTTTGGCCTACTGGAGCAGCTGAAAAAAAATTATAAAGACATCCCCGTTATTATTATGACGGCCCATTCCGATCTGGACAGTGCTGTGTCCGCTTATGAAGGTGGAGCTTTTGAATACCTGCCCAAGCCTTTTGACGTGGATGAAGCCGTAGAACTGGTACAGCGGGCGTTGAGTTTAAGAAAGTCAGAAAAAGCCCGCAAACTGGATGCAAAACTTATCAATGAATCCTCAGAAATTATTGGTGAAGCCGCCTCCATGCAGGAAGTTTTCCGTGCCATAGGCAGGCTGTCCCGATCCAATATTACCGTTATGATTAACGGCGAGTCCGGTACCGGTAAAGAACTGGTTGCAAAAGCTTTGCACCGCCACAGCCCCCGTTCTGATAAGCCATTTATTGCTCTTAATACCGCGGCCATTCCTAAAGACTTGTTGGAATCAGAACTGTTTGGTCATGAACGCGGTGCTTTTACTGGTGCCCAGTCCCAGCGGGTTGGACGTTTTGAACAAGCTGACGACGGCACTCTGCTTCTGGATGAAATTGGAGACATGCCGGCAGAATTGCAGACCAGACTATTAAGAGTACTGGCCGATGGTGAGTTTTACCGGGTCGGCGGTCGGGAACCGGTCAAGGTAGATGTGCGGATTATTGCTGCAACACACCAGAACCTGGATAAAAGGGTACAGGAAGGTCTGTTCCGTGAGGATCTGTTTCATCGTCTTAATGTGATCCGCATTCATATTCCCACCTTAAGTGAGCGGCAGGAAGATATCCCACTGCTGGCGGATTATTTTCTTAACCAGGCTGCCCAGGAACTGAATGTAGAAAAGAAAACTCTGGATGCGGAAAGCAAGGTATTTTTAAGTCGTCAGCCCTGGCCGGGTAATGTCCGTCAGCTGGAAAATGTCTGTCGTTGGCTGACCGTTATGTCTCCGGCCCAGATGGTGCATGTTGAGGATATGCCGCCGGAACTGAAAAGTTCAGAACAGGAAGAAGCGGTTAACAGTAACTGGGAAGCAGCCTTAAGAATGTGGCTGGACTCAAAACTGGCTTCCGGAGCAGAAAATGTCCTGGCAACACTGATACCGGATATGGAACGCATTATGATTGATGTGGCTCTGAAACATACCGGCGGCAGAAAACAGGATGCCGCCCGGTTGCTGGGCTGGGGCAGAAATACCCTGACCCGAAAAATAAAGGAACTGGAAATGGAGTAAAACCTAACTCTTTTCTACTTTAGGCCCGGCTTCAGCAGACTGGTTAATTTTAGAGTTTTTGTCTTTTAGATCAGCCAGCAGTGCATCCATTCCCTTCTGCGAAATAATCTGTTTAAAGGAGGAGCGGTAGGTTGTAACTAGGCTGATCCCTTCAACAGTAACATCATATACCTTCCATTGTCCGGCTTTATTACGGTAAAGATCATAATTTACTGGTATCGGATCACCACCATTGGGTGGGTTGATTTGTGAACGGACTGTGGCGTATTTACTGTCTAATTTGCCGCGAAAAGGCTTAAATGAGATGATATCTTTGTTTAAATCATTTTTCTGCAGATAATCAATAAAGGCCCTGGAATAAAACTTGATTACCAGGTTTTTGAACTCTTTAGTAAATTTCTGCTGCTGTTCCGGGCTTGCTTTGTTCCAGTTTCTACCCAGTACCCAGCGGGACATTAATTTGAAATTTACCTTAGGCACCAGGTTTTCATTGATAAGTTTGTGTGCTACATCAGGATCTTTGCGTATAGCATCGGTATTTTCAATAAAAGCTTTAAGCACTTTCTTTGAAGTTTCTTCCATTAAACGCTGAGGTTCCGGTACCTCATTGGCAGTAACTGAAGTGAATAAAAATAAGCTGAGTAACATTGTAAAAATTACTCGGGATCCATATTGTATAGTTGACATAATATCTCCTGAAGACATTCGCAAGTGGTTGCTAAATTAAAATTTCGGGTATTGTATAACTTTATACAATATAAAGCAGACAGAAAAAACCGACAAAGATATCCAAAATAGTGAATCCTAATCTGAATACTGTTTATTTTCTAATAACAGGCGCACATAAACAAGTGAATTAAGGTTATAATAGCGCCTGTTTAATGAATTAATAGTGAATATGCCCTCCTCTTCAGGGCATAAACAGATATTTGAATAAGAAGTTGTATAAAAAAGTGCTGAAAAAACCTGAATTATTATTGCCTGCCGGTACCATTAAAAATATGCGTTATGCCTATGCCTTTGGTGCGGATGCTGTTTATGCAGGTCAGCCGCGTTACAGCCTGCGAGCCAGAAATAATGACTTTACTTATGAAAACATTAAAACCGGTATAGATGAAGCTCATCAACAGGGCAAAAAATTCTTTCTGGCTTCCAATGTCATTCCCCATAATTCCAAGGTAAAAACTTATCTGGATGACATTGCGCCTATTATTGAACTCAATCCTGATGCACTGATTATGGCTGATCCCGGTCTGATAATGATGGTTAAGGAACGCTGGCCTGATGCTATCATTCATTTGTCGGTTCAGGCCAATACCACTAATTATGCTTCAGTAAAATTCTGGCAGTCCATGAGTGTGGAACGGGTGATTCTGTCTCGTGAGCTGTCACTGGATGAAATTGAGGAAATCCGCCAGGAATGTCCGGATATGGAGCTGGAGGTTTTTGTTCACGGAGCTCTGTGTATTGCCTATTCCGGCCGCTGCCTGCTGTCCGGCTATTTTAATCATCGCGATCCTAATCAGGGTACCTGTACCAATGCCTGCCGCTGGGAATACAAGGTGCATGAAGGGCAGGAAGATATAACCGCTGATGTCCAGCCCCAGAAAATTGATTTTAATCCCTTTGCGGCCATGAATTCTCCTGAAGCGTTTCCTGATGATAGTCAGCTTAAGCGTCATCCCCTGGCAGACAAGGTGTATCTGATTGAAGAATCTGAACGCCCCGGTGAGTATATGCCTATTATTGAGGATGAAAACGGCACTTATATTATGAACTCCAAGGATCTGCGTGCCCTTGAGCATGTTGAGCGCTTAATGCAGATTGGCGTGGATTCCCTTAAAATTGAAGGTCGGACCAAGTCCCATTATTATGCTGCCCGTACCGCCCAGGTCTATCGTCAGGCGATTGATGCTCTGGCTCGGGGTGAAGCGTTTGATATGGAGCTGTATGCCGATCTGAACAGTCTGGCCAACCGGGGCTATACAGATGGTTTTTTCCAGCGCCACCATACCCAGGAATATCAGAATTATATGGACAATCATTCCCGCAGTAAAAGCCAGCAGTTTGTGGGTGAAATTATTGCTTATGATCCGTCTAAACAGACTGCCACAGTGGATGTAAAAAACCGCTTTTCAGTGGGTGATACCCTGGAGCTGATACTGCCGGAAGGTAACCGGCCGTTTACCCTGGAAGCCATTCGCAGCCAGAAGGGTGAAGTCATGGATGTGGCGCCGGGCAGTGGCCATATTGTAACCATTCCGGTTCCTTATCAGGCCGATCAATACAGTCTGATAGCCCGTAATTTATAGCTTGTCATTAATACTGCAGGAGAGAACCTTGAGCGTATCTACAGTTTATCCGTTTACCCGCAAGCGCCGTATGCGTCGGGATGATTTTTCCCGCCGTTTGATGCGTGAATCACAGCTCAGTGTGGATGATCTGATTTATCCCATGTTTATTCTGGAAGGTCAGGGACAGCGGGAAGCCGTCAGTTCCATGCCCGGTGTGGAGCGGGTCAGTATTGACCAGTTACTGCTTGAAGCAAAAGAGCTGGTATCACTGGGTGTTCCGGCGGTAGCTCTGTTTCCGGTTACACCTCAAAGTGCCAAGTCGGATGATGCTCATGAAGCGTATAATCCGGACGGTCTGGCACAACGGGCGGTTAAGGCGTTGAAAGATGCTTATCCGGATCTGGGTGTGATTACCGATGTGGCACTTGATCCTTTTACTTCCCATGGTCAGGATGGTCTGATTGATGACACGGGTTATGTACTAAATGATGAAACGGTAGAAGTATTGATTAAGCAGGCGCTGTCCCATGCTGAGGCCGGTGCAGATGTGGTGGCCCCTTCTGATATGATGGACGGACGTATTGGTGAAATTCGTGATGCCCTGGAAGAAAACAGCCATATTTATACCCGTATTCTGGCCTATTCAGCCAAATATGCCTCCAGCTTTTACGGCCCTTTCCGGGATGCGGTGGGGTCGGCAGCTAATCTGGGTAAGGCAGACAAGACCACTTATCAGATGGATCCGGCCAATAGTGATGAAGCACTACATGAGGTAGCCATGGATCTGGAAGAAGGGGCGGATATGGTAATGGTTAAGCCGGGTATGCCTTATCTGGATATTGTGCGCCGGGTTAAGGATGAGTTTGGTGTGCCGACTTATGCCTATCAGGTCAGTGGTGAATATGCCATGACTATGGCGGCGATACAGAACGGCTGGCTGGATGAGCGTAAGGTGATTCTGGAGTCACTGCTGTGTTTTAAACGGGCAGGGGCTGATGTCATACTGACCTATTTCGGGAAGCAGGTGGCTCGTTGGTTAAATGAGTGATCCTTGTGTATAAATAAAGACCGTATCCGGAAGGGGGGAACTGCCTTTCTGAAGACGCCGTGAATCCATCCGTGGAGGCTTTTCGGCAGCGTCCCTGCTGCCGAAACTTCAGAAAGGCAGTTCCCCCCTTCCGGATACTCAGAGTGATGCCCTGCTTCCCCCTTTTTTAAAGGGGGATTGAGGGGGTTAAAATGGAATCTAAATGAAATATATCCTCAAATTTCTATACTTTATTATCTTTATGCTCCTGGCCATAGCCGTCATGTTCCTGGGCGGTGTTTCAGGTGTGGCCGGTACCTTTTATGTGCTGGTGGAAAAAGGGGATGTGGAGCATAATCTGATTATTGTTTCGGCAGCTATGCTGGTGACCTGGCTGGTGGTGCTCTTATTGCGCGGACATAATAAGCGGGTTTTAAAGCGTAAAAAATTACAGGCTCAGCAGGAAACGGAAAGCGGTTCACAAGAGCAGGCTCAGGAAGGATAGGCGATGAGTGATATTTTTGATTTTGATAAGCCGGATCAGTATGCAGTAATGGGTAATCCCATTAATCACAGTAAGTCACCGCAGATCCATGCTGCTTTTGCTAAAGAAACCGGGCAGTTTATTGAATATACGGCCATTCATGTGGATCTGGGTGGTTTTGAGCAGGCGGTGAGGCATTTTCAGGGGCATGGCGGTAAGGGGCTGAATGTGACGGTGCCGTTTAAACTGGATGCCTGGAAGTTGTCTGATACGCTCAGTGAACGGGCTAAACGGGCGGGTGCGGTGAATACGCTTATTTTGAATTCAGACGGCACTATTGACGGGGACAATACCGATGGAATTGGTCTGGTTAATGATATTGTAGATAATCTGGGCTGGCCGCTGAGCGGTAAAAAGGTTTTGATTCTGGGGGCCGGTGGTGCGGCTCGGGGTGTGCTGGCGCCGATTCTGGAGCAGCAGCCTCAACAACTTTATATTGCTAACCGTACAGCTTCTAAAGCAGTAGAGTTGGCTGACGGGTTTGCGGATATGGGTAATATTTCCGGTGGCGGTTATGAATCCTTAGAGGGGCAGCAGTTTGACCTGATTATTAATGCTACGGCCGCCAGTTTACAGGGTGAAGTCCCTCCCCTGCCGGCACAGCGGGTTTCCGAAACGGGCTATTGTTATGACATGATGTATGCCGGCAAGCCGACAGCATTTATGCGCTGGGCAGAACAGCAGGGTTTCGGGCATATCTCGGACGGCCTGGGCATGTTGGTGGGACAGGCAGCTGAATCGTTCTGGTTGTGGCGAGGCGTACGCCCTTCTGTTGCCCCCGTTATTGAATCCATCCGTCAGGATATGTAAACGTCTTAATACCTGGGAGTGCAGGCATCTTGCCCGCATGTTGTAGAGTTTTTCATTAGTTTGTCATTTCACGACAAAAA
>JBHNNM010000030.1:0-13311 GCA_048563625.1 Gammaproteobacteria bacterium
GCCGATTCTCTGAATTCCGGGGTATAGCTCTTTGCTTGTCTTGTTTTATCTGTCATTTTGAACACACTCTCTTTTTAAAAGTATTTTAAGTTGTGTGTCCGGAATAGTATAGCCACATCAGTATTTTCTTATCCATTATGACAATTTTTCTGCTACTGAGCCAAATTTCTATGGCAAGTACAATAAACGATTTACTGTCTGTCTATACAGAACAATCCGGTACCCAGTTAAATGCTGAACGGGGAAAGGAGCTATGGAATAAGAATTATACTCATTCCAAAAGCGGGCAAAAACGTTCTTTCACAACCTGTCATGGAAACGATTTGACCAGAAAGGGAAAGCATCAACGCACCGGTAAACTTATCAAACCAATGTCACCATCAGTCAATCCTTTACGCTTTACTAAAATAAAAAGAGTAGAAAAAGTAGAAAAATGGTTTAAGCGTAACTGCAAATGGACTTTAGAACGTGAATGCACAGCACAGGAAAAAGGAGATATCTTATTATTTTTATCTGAACAATAAACCTTATTAAATCCATTTATCAGGAGAAGTATCATCAACTATTCCAAACGAACTATCAGCCTGTTCATTCTTTTTATTGGCAGTCTGCTAACTGGGCAAACGTATGCTGATGATGATCACTATATCAGTAGTTGGGGTAACCGTACCCGCCCTAGTGTTAATAATATCAGTACCCCTTTATACCAGGAAGAATGCGGCAGTTGTCATATGGCCTATCAACCGGGTTTATTACCTGCACAATCATGGGAAAGAATTATGCTGACACTGGATAATCACTTTGGAGAAAATGCTGATCTGGATAAAAAAGACCAGACAGCCATTTTAAATTTTCTACTGGACAATGCCGCCGGACGAACTGATTATCGGGTCAGTAATAAGTTAATTAGAAATATGGGACAGCCTCCATTAAGGATCAGTCAATTACCCTATTTTATTCATGAACACAGGGAAATACCCAAACAGCTGGTACAACACAATCCCAAAGTACGCTCTTTCAGTAATTGCGATGCCTGCCATACACAGGCCAAATCAGGTTCCTATAATGAACATCAGATTTTTATCCCTGGTTTTGGTCGATATGATGATTAAACAAACTTGACTAAGCCTTATAAAAAAGACATGGTTATATACACCGATCATCCCATTCATACAAGGAATCTATTATGTTTATAAGAAATAAGCGTCAACTGGTATTGCCGGCTTTAATCAGTTCTTTGCTTTTAGCGTCTTCCATACATGCAGCTCAACCCGTACCTCCCAGGGGACCTATCCCCTTTGCCAGTTTTGATCTAAATGAAGATGGTAATGTTACTCTGGATGAATATCAAAAAATTCGCGATCAGAGACTGGCACAAAAACAACAAGGCGGGATGCGCGTTAATAATACCCCCTCAAAACAACAGTTTGAACAATTTGACCAGAACAGGGATGGCAAACTCAGTCACCAGGAATTACTGGAGGGACAGCAGAGACAACGTCAAAACAGGCAGGGTATGAATCGCGGTATGGGCATGGGCGGTCCCGGTCAGGGTATGAACCGCGGTATGGGCAGAAATCGTCCACAGTTTCAGGATTTTGATGCTAACCATGATGGCTCTATTACCGAACAGGAGCTGACTGAAGGCAGAAGTATGCGAATCAGTAAACGTATTCAGGATGGTTGTCAAATGAGAAATACTCAGAATATTTCCCAGTTTAAGGACATCGATACTAATTCTGATGGTCGAATCAGTCAGGATGAATTCTATTCACATCAAAGGCAGCAAATGCAAAATAAAATGCGATAGGCCTAGCTGCTATACATATATTCCTTCTCCGTGCAATTTATCGTTTTTTTTGTTATATTAAAAGAATAACCAAGCTTTTTTCTTGGTTATTCTTTTAATATAAATTTAACCAGTTGTTTTAACAGGAATTTAAACATCCATGAGTACCAGAATTTATCATAACCCACGTTGTTCCAAGTCCAGACAAACCCTGCAACTTTTAAAAGACAAAGGTGTTGAACCTGAAATTGTTGGGTATCTGAAAGCACCCCCAACTGAACAGGAATTAAAAGAAGTTTTAAACCTGCTGGACATGAAACCCCGGGATTTAATGCGTAAAAAAGAAGCGGAATATAAGGCCAATAATCTGGATGATGAATCTTTGAGTGATGAAGAGTTAATTGCCGCTATGGTCAAATTCCCCAAACTGATTGAGCGTCCTATTGTAATCACTGAAGACAAAAAAGCGGCTTTGGGACGCCCGCCGGAAAGTGTACTGGATATTATTGTTTAATTGCATATTACTTGGTTTCCATGCAGGAGCATGGGAACCAGGTAAACCATTTGAAACCTATAAGCGATAAGATTATGAATACAGAAGCCACTTTAAACCAGAACAACACAACACCCGCTGATCAAAAACAGACCATGTCCGCCATTATTTCTGAAACTCTGTTTCTGGCTAATTTGCTGCTGAGCCCGCTGATACCTTTTTTAATACTGTTTTCCATGTATCAGAAACACAAACACAACCCTGACTCTCTGGCATTTAATCATATCCGGCAGAACTTTATTGCCAGTATCTGGGCGGGAATTTTTATTGTCTGTGTGGCCGGAATTTTTTACTTTTTAAGCGACATCAGTGAAGCGGCCACCTGGACTATTATTATTACCTATATGACCTGTGTTCACAGCGTATTCGTGATGTACGGGATTTACGGCTTGTCCAAAGCAATGGGCGGGTATAAGGTTAAATTTCCATTGATTGGAAAAGATATAGAATAATTTGAAAATAAATGTAGTCAGATGAAATTGAAGATCAAGTTGTTCTGATCTCATTGATATGCATGTTTATTTCCTTGTATTTTTCCAGGATATTTAACTGATTTCAATTATCCCTAAATTCTTGCTTTGGTTAAAAGCACCTAAAACAATAATATTATTTCTGATTATTTGTTCTATTTCTTTAATTTTACAATTACCCGTTCGTATCCATATTATTTTAGGTGGAAAGCCTTTAAGAAGACTGATTTCATTAAAATCAGAGTCTTTTGTTATAATTGTAAACCCTCCTTCTTTGGCAAACTCCCAGATGGCTTTATCATCTGCATCATCAAGCTGAACCATCATTACATGAGATGATCCAGGAAAAAGGTCATTTATCCGTGCAACCAGTTTATGCGAAAGGTTGTTATCAAATAATAACTTCATGCACTGAGTCGGGTGGTGATTTTGTCTCTTTGTGCAGCAAATGCCAGACAGGCAAGGATATCCTCATGAGTTATTTTGGGAAAATCCTCCATAATCTCCTTTTCACTCATACCATCTGCAAGCATATTTAAAATATCATACACTGTTATTCGCAAGCCACGCACACAGGGTTTCCCCGATCTTTTCCCGGCTTCAATGGTAATGTATTTTTTATAATCAATCATATTTTCTACCTGTATCAGTCCTAGGCACATACACAGTCTTAAGTTTAGCACATTACAGAAAATCCAGAATTTCCTGCTCAATATTTTCCTTGTCAATAACAGTCTTCTGGGCAACCTCTTTAGCAAATAAATCACTGATAATGGCAGGAATTTCAATTCCCGCTTCCCTGGCTATGGCTTTTAATGCCTGCTCATCACTGGTGCCCTGTTCACCGGTTAGGCCATTGGCTATAGTAGGTGAAAACTTGGTCCATTCCGCAGTTGAATAGGCAATGGTTTTTAGTGCTTTGTCCCGACAGGTATCATAGGCTTTAAAACAGGTGGCGGTATGTGGATCCATTAAATAGCCCTGGGCGAAGGCTTCCTTAATATACTGTTTGCCTTCTTCGTCTTCACAGAAATCCGCTGCAAAGATGGCCTGCAGCTGATTAAGCTCATCTTCTGTCAGCTCATAATGATTATCATTATCCAGCTGAAACATCAGCTCTTTGGTACGCTCTGCGCCATAGAGATCATACAGCACCCGTTCCACATTGGAGGATTTTAAAATATCCATGGCCGGCGAACTGGTGGAGACCACCGACATATGTCTCAGGTCATATTTACCTTCCTGAATTAAATGGGTCAGGACATTGTTTTTATTGGAGGCAATTAAAATTTTTTCTACCGGCAACCCCATTTTCATGGCGTAATAACCGCCCAGAGCATTGCCGAAATTACCGCTAGGTACGTCCAGATAAACTTTATCACCATACTCAATATCACCGATTCTAACCAGTTCAAGGTAACTGTAAATATGATAAATCAACTGAAAAATAATACGCCCGAAATTAACTGAATTGGCAGCAGACAGGTGGATATTTTTTTCTTTCAGGCGGGCTTTAAAACTGGCAGAACCCAGCAGACGTTTTAATGCCGTCTGAGCATCATCAAAATCACCGTGAATACCGATGACTTTCAGATTTGGCGCATCTTCAGTCACCATCTGCAGTCTCTGAACATCAGAAGTGCCGCCGTCCGGGTACAGGCAGGCCACCTGCACATTGGCCCGGTTTTTAAAGGTTTCCAGTGCCGCCGGTCCGGTATCACCGCTGGTGGCTGCCATAATCAGGTAGTTTTCATTGCGTTTCTGTGCCAGTGAAGAGAGCACCACCCCGAAAGGCTGCAGAGCCATATCCTTAAACGCCCGGGTCGGGCCATGATAAAGCTCACTGACATACAGTTCATCTTTTACCTTAACCAGCGGTACAGGATTCTGCGGATCATCAAAATTATCATATAAAGCCAGAGCTTCATCAATAACCTCTGCTTCTATATCAATTTCAAAGGCATCCAGAACGGCTTTAGCCAGTGTTTTATAGGAAGAATTAACATGTTTCTGTAAAAAGCTGTCGCCCAGTTCCGGCAGTTTCTCAGGAACATAGATACCACCATAAGAGGCAATAGGAGCCAGAATAGCCTGGGAAAAAGACACCTGTAAGGGATGTTCGCCGTCATTACCGCGGGTTTCAATAAAATTCATAGTTAACAGAACCTGAGTTTTGATTAAAAATTAGGAAGCAAATTATAGTGTCCATCCGTTTTTCCAGTTTTTACTTCCCCCTTCTTCAGAAGGGGGATTGAGGGGGTTGCAAATCCTGTACACAAACCCCCTATATCCCCCTTTAAAAAAGGGGGACTTAAGAGCAGAACAATTTCCAGATGGGGGATTATTATAGCGTTTCAGGCAAATAAATTCTCATAATTTTTGTAATTCAGATATAATTATGCGTCTTTTTTTACACTAACTGTCAAAACTAAATGGATAATCTATACTCTCCGCTGTCGCCTGAATTTGTGGTCAAAACCGGTATGAAAAGCTATTGGGGCAAGCTCTACTGCACTGCCCTCAGCCTGGCGATTGCCCGCCTGGCTGAGCAGTCCTGTCAGTTTATTACCCTGATCACATCCGACATGCCCTCGGCATCTAAGCTGAAATATGAATTGTCCTTTTTTGTCAGTGATAAGGAACTGGAAATACTGACCCTGCCGGACTGGGAAACCCTGCCTTATGATATTTTTTCCCCCCATCAGGACATTATTTCTGAACGTCTGTCCACACTGTACCACCTGCCCCGCTTAAAACAGGGTATTTTAATACTGCCCTTAAGCACCCTGATGCACCGGCTTATGCCGCTGGATTATATTAATAATAATACCCTGCTGCTGAGCAAGGGCATGACCCTGGATATTGGTAAATTTCGGCGTGATCTGGAAAAGCGCGGTTATCAATGCGTCAATAATGTTTATGAACACGGTGAGTTTGCGGTTCGGGGCAGTATTATCGACCTGTTCCCCATGGGCAGCCCGGTACCCTACCGGCTGGATCTGTTTGATGATGAAATAGAAACCATTAAAACCTTTGATATTGAAACCCAGCGTTCCATACAGGATATTGAACGTATCAATATGATGCCGGCACGAGAGTTTCCGCTGGATAAGGAAAGTATTGAACTATTCAGAGAACAGTACCGCAATACCCTGGGCGGTGACTTAACCCAGAGCACAATTTATAATGAAGTCGGCCAGGGCATATCCCCGGCCGGTATAGAATATTACCTGCCGCTGTTTTTTGAGCAGACCACCACCCTGTTTGACTATCTTCCGCAGCAGTCTGTCATTATTAATTTTGCCGATCTAGAAACCGTTACTGACAGCTTTATCCATGAAACCGAACAACGTTATGAACAATACCGACATAATACCGCCCGCCCGGTACTGGAGCCTCAGCAGCTTTTTCTGAAAACCGATGAGCTGTTTGCACACTTTAAAAATTACCCCAGAATCATTGTCCAGTCTTTTGAGTTTCCGCCCAAAGCCAGTGTCTTTAATTTTAATAGTGAAAAGCCCCCGGCTTTAACCATCAATACCCAGAAAGACAATCCTCTGGAGCAATTACAGCAGTTTCTTGATACCGCCAGAGAACAGCAGCAGAAAGTGCTGTTCTGTACAGAAACCGCCGGACGACGTGAAATCCTGCTGGAATTATTAAAACCCTATAAAATTTATCCCAAGACTCTGCCCAGCTGGGCAGACTTTTTAAGCACTAAGAAAAGCCCCGCTGTCTGCACAGCCCCACTGGATGAAGGGCTGTTACTGCCTGATATTACCGTTATCAGCGAGTCCCAGCTTTACGGTCAGCAGGTTATGCAGCGCCGTCGCCGTAAGTCCCGCACTCAGGACAGTGATGCCATTATCAATACTCTGGCAGAACTGGAAATTGGTTCCCCGGTTGTTCATGAAGACAATGGTGTGGGTCGCTATCTGGGCATGAAAACCCTGACCGTGAATGATGAAACCGCTGAATTTCTGGAACTGGAATACGCCGGAGGAGACAAGCTTTATGTACCGGTAGCCTCACTGCATTTAATCAGCCGCTATACCGGTTCCAATCCTGATACTGCACCGCTGCATAAACTGGGCAGCGGGCAATGGGAAAAAGCCAAACGCAAGGCCCGGGAAAAAATTCGGGACGTGGCCGCCGAACTGCTGGAAATTTATGCCGAGCGTGAAGCCCAGCAGGGTTTTGCCTATCGTTATAATGAACAGGATTACCTGGCCTTTGCCAGCAGTTTCCCCTTTGAGGAAACCCCGGATCAGCAGGAAGCCATTGATAATGTAATAGCCGACATGACCGGCCCTCGGCCTATGGACAGGCTGGTATGCGGTGATGTGGGGTTTGGTAAAACAGAAGTGGCCATGCGGGCAGCCTTTATTGCTGTTTCCGGCGGTAAACAGGTGGCTATTCTGGTACCGACCACCCTGCTCAGTCAGCAGCATACAGAAAATTTTCAGAACCGTTTTGCCGAATGGCCAATTAAGATTGCCGGTATATCCCGTTTTCAGTCTAAAAAAGAACAGGAAGCTATTTTAAAGGGTGTTGCAGACGGCACCATTGATATTGTCATCGGTACTCATAAACTGCTACAGGAAAATATTAAATACAAAGAACTGGGACTGGTTATTATTGATGAAGAACACCGCTTTGGTGTCCGTCAGAAAGAACGCTTTAAGCAACTGCGCAGTAAGGTGGATATTCTGACCCTGACTGCCACCCCGATTCCCCGTACTTTGAATATGTCTTTATCCGGTATCCGGGACTTTTCCATTATTGCTACCCCGCCGGCACGACGGCTGTCCATTAAAACCTTTGTACAAAAATGGAATAACGACATCATCCGTGAAGCCTGTCAGCGGGAAATTATGCGCGGCGGCCAGGTGTTTGTGCTGCATAATAATGTGCAGAGCATTGAGAAAAAAGCCCGGGAACTATCTGAATTATTACCCGATGCCAAAATTGATATTGCTCACGGCCAGATGCGGGAAAAAGAGCTGGAACAGATCATGAGTGATTTTTATCACCAGCGTTTTAATATTCTGGTCTGTACCACTATTATAGAAACCGGTATCGATATCCCTACGGCCAATACCATTATTATAGAACGGGCCGATCGCTTTGGACTGGCGCAGCTTTATCAGTTAAGAGGCCGGGTGGGACGTTCACACCATAAAGCCTATGCTTATTTAACCGTACCGGACAAAAAGCTGATGACCGCCGATGCGATTAAGCGTCTGGAAGCCATTGAATCCATAGAAGATTTAGGTGCCGGCTTTACTCTGGCCACCCATGATCTGGAAATACGCGGTTCCGGTGAGTTACTGGGAGAAGATCAAAGCGGCCAGATTCAGGAAATTGGTTTTACTCTGTATTCCGAATTACTGGAACGGGCGGTTAAGTCCCTTAAAGAAGGCAAGGATCCAGACATAGAAACCTCAGCGCATCACGGTACTGAAGTAAATATGCATATTCCGGCGCTGATCCCGGATGACTACCTGCCGGATATTCATACCCGTCTGGTGATGTATAAGCGCATTGCCAATGCCCGGAATGATATGGAATTAAAGGATATTCAGGTGGAAATGATCGACCGTTTCGGCCTGCTGACCGAACAGATTAAAAATCTGTTTGCCATTACCTCATTAAAACTCAAGGCTACACCGCTGGATATTTTAAGTATTGATTTCAGCGATCTGGGCGGGCGCATGGTGTTCAGTGAACAGCCCAATATTGATCCCATGAAAATCATTACTCTGATACAGACTCAGCCGAACCTGTATAAACTTGATGGCAACAGTAAATTACGCTTATTAAAGAAAGAAGATAATATTGAAAAGCAGTTTGATTATTTGAATACGTTACTGGATAGTTTTAGTTAAACTACTACAAACTAGGCAACATGATCGGTTAAATGCAATAATTTTGCCTGAGAGACTCCAGAATTGAGTCTCTCAGAAAAGCACTGGCACCGATAATTTCAACACCTATTAATTCACCTTTATCATTTAGCTCTGCAGTAATATTAGGACTGATTTCCACACTACCTGTTTCATGATCGTCAGAAATAGAAAGATGTAAAATATCTTCCTCTTTAAAATATGTTAATTCCGGCTCTTTCATTTTTTAAACCTGCCACTTTTTACTCTATAATTGATTTGTTGTCGAGTTGTCGCATGAATAGTGATAGGAGTAATCGTATCATTCGTATCAATTTCATGCGGAATTATGACTAAAACATCGGAATCTTTACCCACAACAATCCACCTGTCAGTTACGGTATCGAAATACCTTTCATTGCTGTATCTGATAATGTCTTCAATATTTTCTAAAGTAAATCCTCGAAGCTTTGCCTTATATTTTAAATAATCAGTCCATTTGATTTCAGTCATATTTGATCGGATAACTCTTCAGTTGTTTTTAATTATAGTCAAAATATTGCCATAAAAGTGATTTTTTTCCAAAAACGAGACAAAAGACGCCTGGTAACCAGTAACCGTTTACCAGAAGGTGATACCAGTTCACACTGGTCAATCGTATTATTACTCAGTAATTCCACAATATCCGCAAGAAAATGGCTTTCAAAGGTTTTTAAGCGTTCCAGCCATTGAAATAAATCTCGTTGTTCAATATCATCCATAAAATCACGGATAACAAAAATATGTCTGTCCTGTTCTGTAAAGGATACTGATTTAAGTTGTTCAGGTATGGGGGCACACTGTGTTTTATAATGCTTTGCCAGTCCTTTTACAAAATCCAGATCCGAATATAATTGAGTATTATTTAATTCTTTATCATTTTCTGCCAGATCTACTGGCCCGTTGCCCCAGAACCAGACACTGTTTAATGCCGCTTTACCCCGCTGCATACGTTGCTGATTGACCGGACTCTGATGCAGAATCATCTGAAATTCATTAAACAGATTTCGCCAGTAGGCACTGTCCTTTCCCTTAGGTAGATAGTGTTTTAAAGGTTTATTGAGTACTTTTTCCGGCGGAAAGGTATCCAGTTGTATGGGTTGCTCACAAACCAGATACCAGTGCTCAGGTGCCAGGGCATAAAGCTGCCATTGGATGTCATCCTCAATAGTCTTATAAAAGGCATTTATTTCCTGTAGCAGCTGGTCAGCTTCGGCCTGTTCTATATTATTCAGATAAATTTTTGCCAGCAACAACTGATCCCGATCCGGAGCCATTACACAGGGATCCACCCGCATAATCCATTTTTGCTTTAAACGAGGATCTTCAATGCTTTGATTCTCTGCCAGATACAAAAAACTGGCTAAAGGCAAAGTGCTGTTGATTTCACTTTGAGTTAACTCAGAAATTATAGTGGAATAAAAACCGTAAGGTTGTGTATTTTCATGGGCTGGAAGAATCCACTGTCCACGCGAGAGAATTTTATTAAACAGCGGCAGTTCGGACAGTTCCTGAGCAGGAACCTGTTCAAGATAGGGTACCGGATCCAGCAGACCCGGTACTATAAAAGTCAGACTTGCAGTCAAGATCCGTCAGACTAGCTTTAATCGGCGTCCAGATGCTCAAGACGGATACGCACCACATCACCATCCACCACATCCAGTGTATGTATATTGTCCAGAGCTTTATCCATATTTCCTTCCACTGTGGTGTGGGTAATAATAATAATGGTGGCTTTATCCGCATCGGATTCATGTTCTTTCTGCAGCATAGAATCAATACTGATGCCATTGTCTGCCAGAATACGGGTAATATTGGCCAGCACACCGGTTTCATCAGAAGCAGAGATACGCAGATAATAAGCAGTTTCTACTTCTTCTATAGGCAATACTGGAATATCAGACAGCGATTCGGGCTGGAAGGCCAGATGAGGTACGCGGTTTTCAGGATCAGAGGTTAAAACCCTAACCACATCGACAATATCCGCTACTACAGCAGAAGCGGTGGGTTCAGCACCGGCACCGGCACCATAATAAAGGGTTGGACCGACAGCATCTCCCTTAACCAGTACGGCATTCATAACGCCGTCTACATTAGCAATCAGACGTTTTTTAGGAATTAAGGTTGGATGTACACGAAGTTCGACGCCTTTTTCAGTGCGTCGTGATACACCAAGATGTTTAATGGTAAAGCCCAGTTCACTAGCATAATCCACATCCTGACGGGTGATTTTACTTATCCCTTCAGTAAAAGTTTTTTCAAACTGCAGCGGAATACCGAAGGCAATAGACGCCAGAATGGTCAGTTTATGGGCGGCATCAATACCTTCCACATCAAAGGTGGGGTCCGCTTCGGCATAACCCAGACGCTGAGCTTCAGCCAGTACCGAGTCAAAATCACGGCCCTTATCTCGCATTTCAGTCAGAATAAAGTTACCGGTGCCGTTAATAATACCGGCCAGCCATTGAATATTATTGCCCGCCAGACCTTCACGAATGGCTTTAATAATGGGAATACCGCCGGCTACTGCCGCCTCAAACGCTACCATAACACCCTGCTTCTGAGCCGCAGAGAAAATCTCATTACCATGCTTGGCTATCAGGGCTTTATTGGCAGTGACCACATGCTTACCGTTGGCAATAGCCTTAAGCACCAGTTCCCGAGCCAGGGTATCACCACCTATCAGTTCTACCACTATGGTCACATTGGGATCGGTTACCACGTCCATGGGATTTTCCGTTAACTGAATATCGTCGGTCTTACAGATGCGAGGTTTATTAATATCCCGCGCTGAAGCATGACTGACAACAATTCCACGACCGGCACGACGGGAAATTTCTTCTGCATTACGCTGCAGAACATTAACCGTACCGCCCCCCACTGTACCCAGACCTAACAGGCCAACCTTAACCGGTTCCAATAGATTCTCCAATTATTTCTTTATTAATAAATATGACTTTAAACAGGGACGGTATTATATCAAGTGTAGCCTGAGAATATCAAAGTTTATTCCTTAACTTACTCCTTAAAGATACCCACTTTATCTTTTTTAAACATTTCCCTGATCCCGCGCATGGCCTGACGGGTTCGGTGCTCATTTTCAATAAGGCTGAAACGCACGTGGTCATCGCCGTATTCACCAAAACCCACACCGGGAGATACGGCCACTTTAGCCTCAATCAGCAGTTTTTTGGAAAAATCCAGAGATCCCATGGCTTTGTATTCTTTAGGGATAGGCACCCAGACAAACATGGTGGCTTTGGGTTTTTCAACCTTCCAGCCTACGGAATCCAGTCCGTTACACAGGACATCGCGGCGATCCTGGTACATCTGGCGAATATCGTCCACACAGTCCTGTGGACCGTCAAGGGCATGTATAGCCGCCACCTGAATGGGGGTAAACATACCGTAGTCCAGATAGGACTTCATACGGGTTAATGCCGCAACCAGTGTCGGATTACCACACATAAAACCGACCCGCCAGCCGGGCATATTATAAGTTTTAGACAGAGAGTAAAACTCTACAGCAATCTCTTTAGCACCGGGAACCTGTAATATAGAGGGGGCTTTATAGCCGTCAAATACAATTTCTGCATAGGCAATATCGTGTACTACCCAGATATTATACTCACGGGCAATTTTCACAACTTTTTCAAAAAAGTCCAGTTCTACGCACTGGGTCGTCGGATTACCGGGAAAATTAAGCACCAGCATTTTGGGCTTGGGCCAGGAATCCTTAATGGCTTTTTCCATTTCGGCAAAAAAGTCCACATCAGGTGTCATAGGCACGTGGCGGATATCAGCACCGGCAATAACAAAACCATAAGGATGAATAGGATAGGATGGATTAGGCACCAGTACCGCATCGCCTGGCCCGACCGTGGCCAGTGCCAGATGTGCCAGACCTTCTTTGGAACCAATGGTCACAATGGCTTCTGACTCCGGATCCAGATCCACATCATAACTGCGTTTGTACCAGTTGCAGATGCCTTTACGTAAACGGGGTACACCGCGGGACATGGAATAACGATGGGTATCATTACGCTGAGTCGCTTCCACCATTTTATCAACAATATGCTGAGGCGTCGGCTGATCGGGGTTGCCCATACCAAAATCAATAATGTCTTCACCCCGAGCCCTGGCTTTGGCTTTTAGTTCATTGACAATATTAAAAACATAGGGGGGTAAACGCTTTATTCGCTGAAAATCGTCGTTCAAAAAACTGGCCTCAGAAAGATTGGAAATTTGTAATTATTCAGCATTTTTAACCGTGGCTGTCTGCCGGTACTGTATTTCCCGGGGCGCTCAAGTACATCCATGTATCTCTTTGTGAAAACATCCATGTTTTCAAAACCCCAGAAACACAGCACTGGCAGACAGCCACTCTACGGTATTTCAAGTTATACTGAATAGTTGTGGTAAATTTTGTATTAACTATTAATTAAAACCAGTAAAAATACTAGGGGCTGTTGATCTTTTGTGGTTAAAAAATAGGCAGCATGGTATTTGTTAAACAAGTATAATGGTTTTGTGAAAAATCAACATACAAGAACACTTACCATGCCAAGAACTATC
>JBHNNM010000031.1:0-13167 GCA_048563625.1 Gammaproteobacteria bacterium
CTAGATCAGCATTATTTGGGTCGCGGATTAAAGCGGCCCGACCGCGCTGTTTCATGGTCACGGGTTTAGTTAAAATCCTGGCACCGTTGGCTTCGGCCTGCCGGGTGGCCTGATCCACTTCAGTGACTGAAAAAGACGGGATCCAGATGCCGTCTATCAGCTTGCCCTGAGTGGACTGAATTTCCAGAATACCGGCAACAGGTTTGCCGTTAAAACTCATTACTGCATAAGGGCCGTGAAATTCAGCCTCCCAGCCAAATAGTTTCTGATAAAATTCTGCCGCCTTATGAATGTCTGATGTCAGTAGATCATGCCAGACCACTTTGCCCGGGTAGATTTTATTGGTCGGCTCCGTAGTAATGGGAACCTGCTCCATGGCTCTGGTTCCTGCCGACTTTTGTGCATTGCTGGTACAGCCATTAAGGAATAATAACAGTACAGATAAGGTAAACAGATAAGTGAGGAGTTTCATGGTTCAGATTTCCTGGGTAGTATTAATTATTCAAGAAGCTGTTTAAGCTGACCGGTTTTCCTTATCCAGGGGCTGGATTTTAACTGCAGGGCTTCGGGTAAGTTTTCAGCCGTCTGTTTTGCCTGAGCATAATCGGTAAAGCTGCCGTAACTAAGTACATAAAATGGTTTATTATTACGCTTAATTTTCAGTACATAGGTCTGCCTGTCCCGGTATTGATCAATCAGTTTGCGAATACTATCAAAGTATTGAGCCTGAAGAATCTGAATAGTGTAATCATTATTATTCAGTTGCGCAAAGCGCTGATTGTCCAGGTGGTTGATTGTCGGTGGCGCTGATTTTGTTTGTGCTGTTTGTTTAACATCAGTTGCCGCTTTTACGGTGGCTGGTTTTTTATGACTGCCTGCAGAATGTCCCGCTGAAAGTTCTTTAAGACGTTTTGCCGCATCACTATTACCGGACTGTCGGGCTTTGCTGTACCAGTGCCGGGCCTGACTGATATTCTGTGTTATGCCATGACCGCCCTTGGCATAGATTTCACCCAGAACATACTGTGCCAGGGCGCTGCCTTCTTCGGCAGGATCCAGCAGCAGTTTTCTGGCTTTGACCCAGTTCATTTTAACGCCCATACCCTGGTAATACAGAAAGCCCAGATCGCGCATGGCATCCATATCATTTTGATCTGCGGCTTTTTCAAGCCAGAAAACCCCCTGCTCCAGGTTAAGAGAGGTTCCGCGACCGGTCAGATAACGAGCAGCCAGAGCGTGCTGAGCCGGGCCAAAACCGTTTTCTGCGGCACGGGTAACCAGATCCAGAGCCTTTTCCGGTGATTTTTTAACGCCCAGGCCGGCATAATATTTAACACCCAGATAATACTGGGCAGCGGGTAGGTTTTGTTTAATAGCGGCCTGAAAGTATTTTAAAGCGGTTTGAGGATCTTTTTTTACCCCCTTGCCCTGATCATAAAGCAGACCGATGGAATACTGTGCGGCAGGATTACCTTCCTGTGCCAGGGGTGCCCAGATCTGCAGGGCCGTGTTATAGTCGCCGTTGGCAAAATAAAAGGCACCGGTATTATAATTACCGGCGGCAAAGGTTGTGACTGGGCTGCTGATAAACAGCATCAGCAGTAGCAATATAAATCCTATCGCTTTATAAAGGCTTAATGACCCATGCCGGTAAAAAGTGTTGATAAGTTTGCAATTAACTGAAAATAGCACACTAATGGCCTGTATAATTTGCACTGGATTCAGTATAGTCATATTGGCTCTTATTGAATAGTCCCGCAAGGCTGTAATTGTTTTATCTGGGACAGAAAATAACAAAAAACCGGTAAAATCCGGAATACGCTTAAGATAACGCTGGTAATTTATGAATACGTCTTTACAGAATAATCCCCTGCTGGACTTCAGTACCCTGCCCCGTTTTGGTCAGATAGAAGTTGAACATATTATCCCTGCCATAGAATATCTGCTGGCAGAAAACCGAACTAAACTGGCTCAACTGCTGGAGCAGAATCAGGGCCATTATACCTGGGATAACCTGTTAAAACCCCTGCAGGACATGGATGACCGGCTTAGCCGGGCATGGTCACCGGTCAGTCATCTTAATTCGGTAAAAAATTCTGAACCTCTGCGGGCGGCCCATGAACATTGTCTGCCTCTGCTCAGTGAGTACCATACTGAACTGGGTCAGAACAGTGAACTGTATAAAGCCATTAAATTTATTGCCGACAGCGAAGAATTTAATACCCTTAGTGCCGCCCAGAAAAAAATTATTGAAAACAGTTTACGTGACTTTCATCTTTCCGGTATTGATCTGGATGCCGCTAAACAGCAGCGTTATAAGGAAATTCGTCAGCAATTGTCTAAACTGCGTTCCAGTTATGAAAATAATGTACTGGATGCTACCAATGCCTGGAGCCGGCATATTACCGATCCGCAGCTGCTGGCCGGTCTGCCGGATTCCGCTCTTGCGATGGCGAAGCAGACTGCGGAGCATGAAGACAAAGACGGCTGGGTGTTTAACCTGCAGTTTCCCAGCTATTTTGCCATTATGACCCACGCGGATAACCGGGTACTGCGACAGGAATTTTATACCGCATACAGCACCCGCGCTTCCGATCAGGGGCCCGATGCCGGGCGCTGGGACAATACCGAAAATATGGAAAAAATCGTGCAATTACGTCAGGAAATGGCGCATTTGCTGGGCTTTAAAAACTATGCGGAATATTCTCTGGCCACCAAAATGGCTGAATCAACGGATGAGGTCATTGATTTTCTGCAGCAGCTTGCAGATCGTTCCCGGGATGATGCTCTGCAGGATATTGAACAGCTAAGACAGTATGCCTCGGAACATCTGGATATGGAGGAACTGAAGGCCTGGGATCTTAACTATGTGGCTGAAAAGCTGAAACATCATCAATACGAAATATCCCAGGAACTGCTGAAACCGTATTTTCCCGAACACCGGGTTATTGAAGGTCTGTTTGCCATTGTAAAGCGCCTTTATGGTATTCGTATTGAAGCGGTAGCCGGGGTAGAAACCTGGCACCCCGATGTCCGTTTTTATGAAATTACCGATCAGAACGCTACCTTAAGGGGACAGTTTTATCTGGACTTATACGCCCGACCGCAAAAACGCGGCGGTGCCTGGATGGATGAATGTATTGTGCGCCATGCGGATCAGGGCGTGGTGCAGATACCGGTGGCCTACCTGACCTGCAATCTGACGCCGCCCATTGGTGATGAACCGGCGCTGTTTACCCATGACGAAGTCACCACCCTGTTCCATGAATTCGGTCACGGCCTGCACCATATGCTGACCCAGGTGGATTATGCCGGGGTCTCCGGTATTAACGGTGTGCCATGGGATGCAGTGGAACTGCCCAGTCAGTTTATGGAAAACTGGTGCTGGGAAAAAGAGTCACTGAACCTGGTGGCCTGTCATTATAAAACGGGTGAGGCTTTGCCGGATGAGCTGTTTGAAAAAATGCAGGCTGCCAAAATCTTCCAGTCCGGTATGCAGATGATCCGGCAGCTGGAATTCAGCCTGTTTGATTTTAAACTGCATATGAATTACCAGCTTAATGGTCAGCCACAGGTACAGCAGACCCTGGATCAGGTGCGGGATCAGATATCGGTATTTAAGCCGCCGTCCTTTAACCGTTTTCAGCACAGTTTTTCACATATTTTTGCCGGTGGCTATGCGGCGGGTTACTATAGCTATAAATGGGCGGAAGTATTATCGGCTGATGCATTCTCCCTGTTTGAGGAAAATGGTATATTTGACCGGGTAACCGGTGAAAAATTTATGCAGACTATTCTGGAAAAGGGCGGAGTGGAAGATCCTATGACTCTGTTTGTTCGCTTTCGCGGGCGTAAGCCGAAAATAGATGCCCTGTTAAGACACAGCGGTATCACGACATAATAATAACAATATCTAAGGGGTGTTTATGATACAGAATTTGGGGGTTGGTTGTTACTGCAGATCAAAACTGCATTATACATTGCCATTTGCTCTGCTTTTTGCTCTGTTATTATTGCCATTATCGGTATCAGCTGAATCTGAACAGTATTATGTCACCACCCACCTGCAAACCGGTCTGCATACCAAAGCGGCCATGGACAGTCCGGTGGTAAAACTGGTCACCGGAGGGGAAGCCATTGAGGTTTTGCAGGCGGGCAAGGAATTCAGCCAGGTGCAGTTAAACGACGGTACTAAAGGCTGGCTTTATTCCCGGTTTATTATCCCGGAAAAACCCGCCGAAGCCCGGGTTACCGAACTGGAAAACCAGCTTGCCGATCTGCAGGAACAGCTTGCGAAGGAACACAGTCAGTCTGTAGCTAAAGTAAGTAATACTGATAATGATCTGCAAAGCCAGCTTGAGGAATACCAGGCAACCATTGCCCGCCTGAAAGAAGAACTGAAAGCCTGGGAGCAACTGGATTTTCAGGACCGGCAGGCCCAACAGGAACATGCTTTGCAGATCAACCGTCAGTTAAAACAGCGACTGAGTCAGATAGCGGTCCTGGCCACTGGTCAGGACGAAAGCAATATCAAAATTCAGGTGAATGACGAAGTTCTGGAGGAAGAGCCTCCGCTGCTCAGTAAAAGCTGGTTTAAAAAAGAATACCTGCTAATTATCGTTATAGGCGGTGCAGGTTTTTTCCTGGGTATTCTGATTATGGATATCATAAACCGCAGACGTCATGGCGGCTATAGAATTTAAAGTGGTCGGTTTATTTCGGGCATAAAAATGCCGCGGTGGGATGAACCCCGGCTTGATTAAATAATCAAAGGAAATGTAATGATTAGGGGGTCTCTTGCTTCCACGAGACACCTATAGATAACTCGCTGCTGCTGTGTGCATTAAGTCATCTACTCATATAGACAGTGTAGTTCGAAATTGGTTCAATGCAATGAACAAATACTCATTTTTTTAATATTTTTAAATCTTTCTGGTCTGAATTTCGGGCTGAGGGATTGATTTAAGTATTTATTTTTAAAGGTTTTTATGAAATACAAAGGCTTGCGCGAATTTGTTGATAAACTGGAAGAGATAGGTGAACTAAAGCGCATAAAACACCCTGTTGATCCCAATCTGGAAATGACAGAAATTGCCGATCGGGTGCTTAGAGCCGAAGGCCCGGCGCTGTTATTTGAAAACCCTGTGGGTCATACCGTCCCTGTACTGGCTAATTTATTTGCTACGCCCCGTCGGGTAGCCCTGGGTATGGGGGAAGATAATGTTTCAGCCCTGCGAGAAATTGGTCAGTTACTGGCCTTTTTAAAAGAGCCTGAACCGCCTAAAGGCTTTAAAGCCGCCCTGCAGACCCTGCCCATGTACCGCAAGGTACTGGATATGTCACCTAAAGTGGTTAAACGGGCGCCCTGTCAGAAGGTTGTCTGGGAAGGTGATGAGGTGGATTTAAATAAGCTGCCCATCCAGACCTGCTGGCCGGAAGATGCCGGCCCCTTAATTACCTGGGGGCTGGTAGTAACCCGGGGACCGAATAAGGACCGGCAGAACCTGGGTATTTACCGTCAGCAGGTGATTGCTAAAAACAAGGTGATTATGCGCTGGCTGGCTCACCGTGGTGGTGCCCTGGATTATCGGGAGTGGCAGGAACAGCACCCGGGCGAACGCTTTCCGGTTTCCGTGGCTCTGGGTACTGATCCGGCCACTATTCTGGCGGCAGTTACTCCCGTACCCGATGCTCTTTCAGAATATGCCTTTGCCGGTTTACTGCGAGGTTGTAAAACCGAACTGGTTAAATCCATTGGCAATAGTCTACAGGTGCCTGCGAGCAGTGAAATTGTACTGGAAGGTTACCTGGAACCGGGTGATGAAGCACCGGAAGGGCCGTTCGGGGATCATACCGGCTATTATAATGAAGTGGACAGTTTCCCGGTATTTACCATTGAACGGATCACCCTGCGTAAAGATCCTATTTATCACAGTACCTATACCGGCCGCCCGCCTGATGAACCGGCGGTTCTGGGTGTGGCTTTGAATGAGGTTTTTGTGCCTATTCTGCAAAAGCAGTTTCCGGAAATTACGGACTTTTATCTGCCCCCGGAAGGCTGTTCTTACCGGATGGCCGTGGTCAGCATGAAAAAACAGTATCCCGGTCATGCCAAGCGTGTAATGTTCGGGGTCTGGTCATTTTTGCGCCAGTTTATGTACACCAAGTTTGTCATTGTCTGTGATGATGATGTGAATGTGCGCGACTGGAACGATGTGATATGGGCTATGACCACCCGTATGGATCCGGCACGAGATACCCTGCTGGTGGAAAATACCCCTATTGACTACCTGGACTTTGCCTCGCCGGTATCGGGTCTGGGCTCAAAAATGGGTATGGATGCGACCAGTAAATGGCCGGGTGAAACCACCCGGGAATGGGGGCGACCGATTATTCGGGATGAGGCAATCGTTAAAAAAGTGGATGAAATGTGGGATAAATTAGGAATAAAACTATGAAAATAAAACTATGTCTGTGCCTGCTTATGTCAGTCATGTTATTGGCCGGCAATGCTTCTGCTATTGAGCTGACCGATTCGCAGGGCGGTTATAAATCAAAACTAATGGACGGCCGCATGTATGATGATCGAGGCAAATATATCGGTATGATCACCGAGCGAGGCCGTATGTATGATAAAGACGGCCATTTTATCGGCCAGATCCGCGGTTTTATTCGTGATGGCAAATTATACGGGCCTGATGGTGAATACCGCGGACAGATTAAGCGCTGAATAGCTGATTAGTCATTTAAAATCTGTCGGATTTTGGGAAACAGATCGCTGACAATCATCCCGTTTTTACCATCAATTGCAGCCAGATCACCAGCCTTGGCATGCAGGCAGACACCCACCTGGGCGGCATCGGATACTGACAGCCCCTGTCCCAGTAAGGCGGCCATAATACCAGTGAGGCAGTCGCCCATACCGGCACTGGCCATACCTTCATTTCCATAAGGACAGATAGCAATATCATCCTGCATGTGGATCAGAGTACCGGCACCTTTGAGAATAAAAGTACCATGGTACTTCTCTTTTAAAGACTGGATCATATTAAATCGATCGGTATTTTCATCGGGACATTCAGAGTTGTATTTTAACAACCGGCAGGCCTCGCCAAAATGCGGTGTATAAATAATATCCGGATTGTGGATCACCACATTATGTTTAGCCATAATATTCAGAGCATCGGCATCCACCACGCAGTAAATTGGCGGACTGTCATCGGGCAGGTGTTTCAGGTAGTGGGTTATTTTATCCAGCAGGGCTATACCCCACTGCTGAGTACCCAGTCCCGGGCCGATAGCAATGGCATTGGCCTTTTCCAGTAAAGGTTCCAGTTCATCGGGATGCTCTATTCCATGAACCATTAATTCCGGCCTGGAGCCGGTAATGGCGCTGACATTTTCCTTGCGGGTGGCAATACTGACCAACCCGGCACCGCTGCGTAAAGCGGCTTCACCAGCAATACGGCAGGCACCGCCCATACCGTAGTCACCGCCAATGATCAGAATATGACCATTATCCCCCTTATGGCTAACCGGGCTGCGGCAGGGTAATTTATCACCCACATCCGCCCATTCCATTAATATCGCACTATGCTCAACCTTAGAGTATAAGGATTCATCCACACCCAGGGTAGAAAAATGAATTTTGCCGCAGTAATGCCGGGCCTGTGCGGTGTACATGCCCTGTTTCTGAGCAATAAAAGTGACCGTATTATTGGCCTTGACTGCAATACCGTGGACAGAGCCGGTATTGGCATCCAGGCCTGAGGGGATATCGACGGATAGCACTGGAGTGCCGGCGCTATTAATGGCCGCTATGGTGTCATACCACTCGTTTTCCAGAGTACGCTCCAGACCGGTGCCGATCAGAGCATCAACAATCAGATCGGTAGCCTGAAAATGCACTTCTTCCATAGAATCAATACTGCCGCCGCAGTTCAGCCAGTCCTGACAGGCCTGTTGAGCATTGCCGGATAATTGATCGGGATCGCTGATAGCAATGACCTGGATATTCAGCCGGGGTTCTTTCTCCTGCTCTTTAGCCAGTCGAGCCAGCACATAGCCGTCACCTGCGTTATTGCCGGCACCGCAGAAAATGGTAATGTATTCTATACGGGGATAATTGCGGTTAATAAAATCCAGCAGACGTTCGGCTGCACGGGTCATCAGCTGGTAACTATTGTCTACCAGCCCTTCCTCAACCATCAGCTCATCCAGCCTGCGTACGGCCTCTTTGGTATAACAATAATGAATATAGTTATACCGGTCATGATTATCATGCTGCGGCTGAGTGGCCAGATGACATTCGGCACGGGAGCTCTTCCCGTCAGAGCCGCTGCTGATCGGGCTGTCGCTATAAGAAGATTGCCTGTAGTTCATTGAGATATCGAAGCCCCCGTTCGGTTGGTTTGATATGGTGCAGTTCCCACTCAATTAAATCCAGTTCCACGGCTTTTTGCAGCCCCGCTGCTATTTGATTAATGGCAAGGCCGGTGTGCAGGGCAAAGATTTCAGTGTCAAAGCCGTCCACCAGTCGTGAAGCATTAAGCATAAATTCAAAGCCGATATCCTTTCTGGATAAACGTTCTTTCCCTCCAATCATAATGGAATTCTGAGCTTTTTCCAAATAAGCGGCTGGATGCTTCACTTTCCAGCGCCGGGTAATGCTCTGTCTGGATGCATCGGATATCTTGCCATGCGCCCCGGCACCAATACCCATATAGTCGCCGAACTGCCAGTAATTAAGGTTATGGCGACTGTGCTGGCCGGGTTTGCTATAGGCTGAAATTTCATAATGATGCAGTCCATGGTCACGTAGTAACTGCTGACATTCAAGCTGCATATCCCAGGCCAGATCATCATCGGGTAGTTGGGGCGGCTGGCTGGCAAACAGAGTATTTGGCTCCAGAGTCAGCTGATAGTGAGACAGATGAGCGGTATCAAAATCCAGAGCCTGCTGTACATCATCAAGCGCCTGCTTCAGGCTTTGTCCCGGCAGAGCATACATCAGATCCAGGTTAATATTGTCAAACCCAGCTTCCTGTGCCCGGTTAATGGCCTGTTTAGCCTGCAGAGAATTATGGATGCGTCCTATTCGCTGCAGTAGTACATCATCAAAGCTCTGTATGCCCATGGACAGGCGGGTAATGCCGGCCTGCCTGAAAGCCGTAAATTTATCCTGATCCACGGTACCGGGATTGGCTTCCATAGTGATCTCAGCCATGGGTGGCAGATTAAGCAGTGCCCTGATATGGCTTATGAGTTCATGCAGGGCATCAGGATGGATCAGGCTGGGGGTGCCGCCGCCGATAAACACAGTTTGAACCGTTCGGCCCCAGATAGATGGCAGTTCCTGCTGTAAATCCTGTAATAAGGCTTTAACATAGGCCATGTCGCGCTGTTTGTCGCTTTGTTCACTGTTATTGGCGGCAGCATGGGAGTTAAAATCACAATAGGGGCATTTTTTTGCGCACCATGGGTAGTGGATGTACAGAGAAAGGGGAGGCAATGTGGTAAAATTTAGCATCTGTTTATTTTATGATAGATTTTGCTTGGGGGATATGTTTTTTGCTGTCCGGTAAACCGTATTCTGAGGCGGACTACAATGTTAACGTACAACTAATAATAAACAAAACATGCAAATAAATTTTACTAAAATGCACGGTCTGGGTAATGACTTTGTTGTTATTGATGCCATTAATCAGATCATAGAACTGACGCCGGAGCAGGTGCGCTTTATTGCGGATCGGCGCTTTGGTGTGGGTTGCGATCAATTATTGCTGGTGGAAGCAACACAGACGGATGGAGTGGATTTTAAGTACCGGATATTTAATGCCGACGGCAGTGAGGTGGAGCAGTGCGGGAATGGGGCGCGCTGCTTTGCGCGTTTTGTGTATGAAAAAAAATTAACAGATAAAAAGACCATTGTGGTGGAAACCTATAGTGGTATTATAACCCTGACGATTACCGATGATGATCAGGTGACTGTTGATATGGGACGGCCGGATTTTGAACCGGGTGCTTTGCCCTTTGTGCCTTCAGAGGGTGATTCTGTGGCTGATAATCGCTATACTCTGACTATTGAACAGTCTAATCGTACCGAAACAGTGGAATTTTCTGCTGTATCTATGGGTAATCCGCATATTACCCTGAAAGTTGAGGATATTGACCGGTTTCCGGTCATCGAAACAGGTACTATACTGGAATCCCATCCGGCATTCCCTAACCGGGTCAATGTTGGTTTTATGCAGATTATCGACAGGGCGCATATCCGCCTTAGAGTGTTTGAACGAGGGTCCGGAGAGACTCTGGCCTGTGGTACCGGGGCCTGTGCGGCCGTGGCAAACGGGATATCACGCGGCTGGCTCGATGAGCAGGTCGAAGTGATGCTGCCGGCAGGCAGTTTGTATATCCACTGGCAGAATAAAGAACATAGTTTGATGATGACTGGCCCGGCCAGTTTTGTTTATGAAGGTCAAATAGAAATATGAATTCAACCGCAGCACCGCAAGATGAACTCACTAATACCTCTGAAACCACACCCGTGGATGAAGAACAGATTACTATTGAGTATTTAAAGTCACACCCCGATTTTTTTAATCACCATGCCGCTTTAATAGCGGACTTAACGGTTCCACATGCCAGTGGCTCTGCCGTTTCCCTGATAGAACGCCAGGTGGATATTCTGCGCGATCAGAACCGTCAGCAGAAAGCTCAGTTGGCTGAGTTAATTGATATTGCCAGAGATAATGAAAAATCCAACCTTAAAATACACAAGCTGACCCTGGCACTGCTGGACTGTCAGGAAATCGACGCCTGTGAAGTGGTTCTGGATGAACATCTGGGTAATGAGTTTTCTGTAAATGCCCTGTCCCTAAAGCTGTTTAGTGAACCGCAGGCGGATCAGCCGGAGCACCTGTTTGTTGAGCCGGGTACTACCCTGGCCGTAGAGCTGGAAAAACTGCTGAATTTGCGCAAACCCATGTGCGGCTTTTTTAAGAACCTGCCTCTTGAAGAATTATTTGAAGAAAAAGCGGAATCCATTGCATCATTAGCGGTGCTGCCGTTATTTGTGGAAAAAAATAACTGCTTTGGCGCCCTGGTTCTGGGCAGTAATAATATCCGGCGTTTTAATGCGGATATGGGTACGGTTTTTCTGGAACGGCTGGCCGAAACATTGAGCCATGTCTTGCATCGTTTTATTAAATAAAAAATAATGCAGCAGACAGTCGACGAATTTCTGGACTACCTGAAAACAGAACGTCAACTGTCGCATAATACCCTTATCAGTTACCGGCGGGATCTCCTTCAGGCTCAGGACTATTTTAAAGATAAGGATATTAAGTACTGGGAGCAATTAAACAGCCATCAGATCCGTGCTTGGGTCGCCTACCAGCATCGAACCGGTCATTCCGGTAAAACCCTTCAACGCCAGCTATCCTCACTGCGGCGCATATTTGAATACCTTATCCGTGAGCAAAAAATCAAACATAATCCGGTTAAAGGGATACCAGCCCCTAAAAGCGGTTGCAAGCTGCCTAAAGCACCGGATATTGAACAACTGGATCAGTTGCTGACAGAAACTGATCAGGATGTTTACCATATCCGTGACCGGGCCATGTTTGAACTGCTGTACTCCTCCGGCCTGCGTCTGTCAGAACTGGTCAGTATTAATCTGCACGATATTAAACGCCGGGAACAGCAGCTAAGAGTCACCGGTAAGGGCAACAAGGAAAGAGATCTGCCGGTAGGCCGTAAGGCGCTGGAAGCACTGGAAAAATGGCTTAAAGTGCGCGGCGAACTGGCCAAAGCCGAAGAACCAGCCTTATTTGTATCCCGCTTTGGTACCCGCATTACACCGCGTGCAGTACAGCAAAAACTAGAACAACTGGCCATTGAACAGGGACTGCCCATACATCTGCATCCCCACATGCTGCGTCATTCATTTGCCAGCCATATACTAGAATCCAGCGGTAATTTACGTGCGGTTCAGGAATTACTTGGCCATGCAGATATATCAACCACTCAAATCTATACCCATCTGGATTTCCAGCACTTGGCAGAAGTGTATGACAAGGCTCATCCCAGAGCTAGGAAAAAAAGACATAAAATCGGATAAAACAGTCTGGAAATAGTCAGACCATAATATTCACTTGTGCAAGTTTTGCGTATTTGTAAATTAAAAAGCATTAAAGATTATGTCTTTAATACTGTTGATTCTATTGTTATTCCTTGTAGAAATGCGGATGGCTCTGTCGTTTTGTTTCTTGACTGTAATTGCAATGTAGTTATACTTTGTTTGTATGAATGAGTTGAAATTTACTTGGGATGAAATTAAAGCCTTAAAAAATCAAAAAAAGCATGGAATTACCTTTGAAGAGGCAAAAACAGTGTTTTTTGACGATAATGGCCGTTTAATCCCTGATCCTGACCATTCTGATGATGAAGAGCGGTTTGTATTGCTTGGCCAAAGCTCTGAATTAAGACTTTTACTGGTTTGTCATTGCTATAGGGCAAAAGATGAAGAAATCAGGATCATTTCAGCACGCAAAGCCAATAAATTTGAACAAAAGCAGTATAAAGGGTTTTTAAGATGAGAGATAATTATAACTTTTCAGAGTCCATTCCAAATCCATATGCTAAGCGTTTAAAAAAACAAATTACCATTCGCCTTGATGAAAATACAATAAATTATTTCAAAGGTCTGGCAGATGAAAAAGGCATACCATATCAAAGCCTTATAAATTTGTATTTACGGGATTGTGCTGAAAGTCATCGTAAACTAAGAATGAAGTGGTCGTAAACAAAAGATAACCAGTAATTTAACTGGTTTTTAATTCTGCTGTTTTTCCCTTATGGTTTCCAGCTTATTAATTACTTTCTCCGCTCTTAAAATATTTTTCTGAGCAATTTTATTTTCCGGATCATAAAGTAAAACTTGCTGCCAGTGAGCAATGGCCTGCTGGAACTGGCCGTCGGTATAAAATTTATTGGCTTCTGCAAAATGATATTGTATGCGGTAGTTAATGGAGCGATCCAGTTCCTGTTCCAGCTGGATTAGTTCGGGATTGTTTTTCTCAGAGTCGTTCAGAGTAGCGATCAGCATTTTAGTTTTAATTAAATTACCGTTCTGGAAATTTTTTTCTATCTCCTGAAGAATGTTAG
>JBHNNM010000032.1:0-4255 GCA_048563625.1 Gammaproteobacteria bacterium
ATAGCCTGACTTTGGAAGGTAGGCTGTTCACTATGAAGGTGGTATTTCAGGTTTGTTCATTTAACCACTGCTGACTTAAACCACCGCAATGAGCGTTTACACAGTTATTTTTACACCCTCATATAATACAGCACGCATCAATGAAAATTCATATCTCCATCTGATAAATCTTCATGATTTTTAATTTCCACTGGCTCTCCTTTAATCCGATGCTCCTCACTGGCCCAGGCTCCCAGGTCAATTAATTTACAACGCTCACAGCAAAAAGGACTCCAGGGTTTAGACTGATAGTAATCATGCTCCCTGGAACAGGTCGGACACTTTATCAATAATTCTTTCATGCTTTCACTTAAAACCTTGTCCCTAAAACTTCTAACCTGCTCTTCACAACGCACAACAGGATAACTGAAAATCAATATCTTCCGTATAGGGAACAGGCCGTTCATTATTAACCGGTGTCATAAAACGGACACTGAAACGATGTTTACCACCACTGATTTCAGCATAATAATCGACGTTTGCAGGAACCAGAACCCGTATTAACTGAAACGGGATACTGGTATCCAGGGACTGCTGAAAGAAACCCTGTTTAGCCGTCGCTGGACTCTGGATACTGCTTTCTCTTAACAGGCTAAGGATCAGGTTAATGGATAAGCGATAATAATCCAGCTGCATTAACCAGGATTCCAGAATTTCAATACGATGTTCAGCAGGCTGTTTCAGCCAGAAATGGTAAATCGGTAGGTCAAAATCGTAGGTTCCGCCTGGAATAGTATCACGCTGACGGATCAGTTTAAGTAATTCGTTGTTAGTCAGTTTGTCCTGGGCATTGCTTTTTTTGCTTCTGAGTGTATTGAGATATTTTTCAATTTGTTTCAGTGTGTCTTCCAAGATGGTCGTATCAACTCCCGGACTGGAACTAATAGCCAGTAAGGTGGAAGCCAGACGTTCCAGCTCCTTGATTAGCTCCATGCGCAAATCAATACGGCTCATAATGCTTAAAATATCAAGAATATGGCTGATGGTTGCCCGGCTGTCCCAGACGGAATAGCCGCGCATGGAATAACGGGCCTGTTGAAACAGAAATTCCAGACGCAAGAGGGTTCGGATCCGTTCATTAAGAGGTAACTCGTAAATGGTTGAATCTGTCACGTTATTCAATATTTCCTGCCTAGAAGGCTCATCATTGCTATTGTTATCGCTGTTGTCTAAAACAGCAATAACCAATAAACTCCTATTGTCCAATATCTAAGACAGGCTTGCAACTGTTTCACTATTGGCGGCCTGTAATCAAAGCGTTTTTCTGTGACTTATTTCATGCTGCTTAAGGACTTATTTCTACTGCTTAATGAGTTATTGCCTGCCCGCTAATTTTTGATAAAACTGGAACAGTTCGTTAACTCTGGACTTTAACTGCTGAGGTGTTCCAGAGTTATCGATAATATCATCAGCCTGTTTCAGGCGGGTATTGCGGTCAATCTGACTGTCTATGATCTGCTGGATTAACTTTTTAGAACAATGGTCTCTTTTTGTGCTGCGTTGTAACTGTATATCTTCGGGGATATCCACTACCAGAATACGATCAAAATATTGACTTCGTTCCGTTTGATAAGCGGTTTCAAAGAATAAGGGGATGGCGGTAATAACAATATGGATATTATCCTGTTTGCGGTAAGTCTCTAACTGCTCAAAAATTGACTGATAGACCAAGGGATGGAGTAGAGCTTCGAGCTGTTTTTTTTGTTCAGGAGAATTAAATACCTTTTTTCGAAGTATAGCCCGGTTAAGTTCGCCTGTATCAGGTTCAAACAGTTTATCACCAAACAGTTCCTTAACCTTCAACAAAGCCTGGGAAGGAGAGTGATAAAGAGAACCCTGTAATAAGTGACGGGCGATCTGATCCGAATCAATCAGTTCTAAGCCTTGATCTTTGCCCAGTTGGTAGAAAATATCGGTCACTGCACTTTTGCCGCTGCCAATGCCGCCGGTCAGGACAATGCTTAATATTCCTGGACTCAAGCTTCCAGACATATATTACAGACCCATATAAGTAAAATAAGCCTGTTTAATTTGATCACCCCAGAGCAGGGCTATAAAACCAGCTGCCGCCAAGTAAGGACCGAATGGAATGGGAATGTTTTTATCCCGCCCAAGAAGCAGAATTAAGCTGCTCCCTACAATAGAGCCAACCAGGGCAGAAAGGAGCAGTATCATTGGCAGGGCCTGCCAGCCCAGCCAAGCACCCAGTAAGGCCAGTAATTTGAAATCACCAAAGCCCATGCCTTCTTTACCGGTAACCAGTTTAAATACTTGATATACCGTCCATAAAACTAGGTAACCGGCTATAGCAGCAATCACACTGTCTGTCAGACTGATGGGTGATATCCCGGTTAAACTTAATAAAATGCCCAGCCATAAAAAGGGCAGGGTAATATTATCCGGTAATAATTGAGTATCAAAATCAATTACAGTCAGGGCAATTAATACCCAGGTTAGGACAATAGCGGCAAGGGTAAACCACTGTACGCCGAAAGTATAGGCAACCAGTACAGAAAGCAATGCCGTGGTCAGTTCGATAAGTAGATAGCGAATGGATATGGCAGCACCACACTGGGAACACTTACCTCTTAAAAACAACCAAGATATAACTGGAATATTTTCCAGTGCACTTATCTGATGCCCACAGGATGGACAGCGGGAGCGGGGAATAGAGAGGTTAAAAGAGGTTTTATCTTCTGCACTGGAATATTTTTGCTGAAGCTCCTTATCTTCGAGTTCTTCAGCAAGAAAACCAAGACAATCAGACTTCCATTCGCGTTTAAGCATAATTGGCAGTCGATAGATCACTACATTTAATAAGCTGCCGACTGCCAGGCTAAAGAAAAAAACAATAATAAAAAAAATTAATGGGTTATCGGATAAATATTGAATAATACTCATGGTTTTATTAAACAATATTACCCATCTGGAATATTGGCAAGTATATGGCAACAACAAGTCCACCAATAATTACCCCGAGTACAGCCATAATAATAGGCTCTAACAGGCTGGTCAGTCCATCAACCAGATTATCCACTTCTGCTTCATAAAAATCAGCCACTTTACCCAGCATGGAATCCAGAGAGCCGGCCTCTTCACCAATTGCGGTCATCTGAATCACCATATTGGGGAATAAGTTTACATTTGACTGACATGGCTTTATTTAATTGAGTACCTGTAGCGACTTCCTGTTGAATCTGATCGACACCATTACTGAAAACAATATTACCAACAGCACCAGAAACTGAACACAGAGCTTCAACCAGCGGTGTACCGGCAGCAAACATGGTTTCCAAGGTTCGAGCATATCGGGCAATAGCTGTTTTTTCAAGGATTGGACCAATAACAGGCAGTTTTAATGCTAATTTATCTAAAAATTCACGCATTTTTCGGGAACGCTTTTTAAAATAAAAGAATATATACAGTGTTAAACCTATACCACCAAATAAAGCCCACCAATAATCAATAACAAAATGTGACATGGCTACAACCACCAGGGTTGGTGCAGGAAGCTCAGCGCCAAAACCACTGAAAAGATCCTCAAATTCCGGAATTACGAACATTAGCAAAATAGTAACAACAACAGCAATAGGATAAAACATGGCCTTTTTAATTTTTGACTTTAAGGCTTCAGTTTTTTCCTTGTAAGTTGCGACACGATCCAGAATACTGTCTAAAATACCGGCATGTTCACCGGCCTGAACCAGACTACAGTATAGATCATCAAAATACAGTGGAAATTTTTTAAGGGCTTCTGTCAGAGAAGTGCCGCCCTCAACTTCAGCTTTAATTGCCATGATCATTTCAGACATATTGGCGTTCTCATGCCCGGTTCCGACAATTTCAAAAGCCTGTACCAGAGGAACCCCAGATTTCATCATGGTAGCCATCTGGCGAGAAAAAATCGCAATATTCAGTGGTGTAATCGGTTTTTTTCTGGGGCCGCCTATGCCAAACAGCGGTTTGGGTTTTAGTTTGATTTTAAGGACATTAATACCTTTGCGACGTAATTGTGCTTTGGCAAGCGCCATATTGCTTGCCTGTATTTCCCCCTTTTTCCAGTTGCCATTTCTATCTGCACCTTCCCAGATAAAAAACGGAGCGGGTTTGTTTTTTGCTGCCATTTGTGTTCCTTAAATATTATTATATCGGTGTTCTATTTAAAAAGTCGTAAATTATATATTTTTGGCTATACTTTTAAGACGATATCTTTATA
>JBHNNM010000032.1:4355-13093 GCA_048563625.1 Gammaproteobacteria bacterium
CTCAACGCTTATTCTTTCGTTACCCTGTTTACTTCTTCCAGGCTGGTAATGCCATCAATTACTTTTTTCAGGCCAGATTCCCTGAGATCCGGGATACCCTCTTTTTTTGCCTGATCGGCTAGATTAATGGCATTCCCCCCTTCCATAATAATGCGTCCCATTTCATCGGAAATTTTCATAACCTGATAAATACCTACCCGGCCTTTATAACCAATGGTACAATTAGAACAACCCACTGGTTTGTATACAGTAATACCCTCGTTAACCTGTTCTTCAGTGAAACCTTCTTCTAATAATCCTTCTCTGGGGATATCTGCTGTCTGTTTGCAGTCACTACATAAGCGCCTTGCCAGACGTTGGGCAATAATCAAGCTCACAGCAGAGGCAATATTATAGGGTGGAACGCCCATATTCATCAGACGACCAAGAGTTTGAGGAGCATCATTTGTATGTAATGTGGATAGCACCATATGTCCTGTTTGTGCCGCTTTAATAGCAATTTCAGCGGTTTCCAGATCACGAATTTCCCCGACCATGACAATATCTGGATCCTGACGTAAGAAATAACGCAGGGCAGCGGCAAAGGTAAGACCGGTTTTAGGATTTACATTAACCTGGTTTACCCTAGGTAAATTAATTTCTGCAGGACCTTCCGCTGTAGAAATATTAACGTTTTCTGTATTTAGGATATTCAGGCCTGTATATAATGAAACCGTTTTCCCTGAGCCTGTAGGACCAGTAACCAGAATCATCCCCTGAGGTTTGGCCAAGGCATCCATATACAGTTTTTTCTGAAAATCCTCATAACCCAGGGCGTCAATACCTAATTGGGCACTACTGGGATCCAGGATTCGTAATACTGCTTTTTCCCCGAACAAAGTTGGACAGGTGCTGACACGAAAATCAATAGCCCTGTTTTTGGATACTTTCATCCTCATTCGTCCATCCTGAGGAATACGTCGTTCAGAAATATCCAGACGGGATAAAACTTTAATACGGGCTAATATACGCGGTGTCAGGGATACAGGCGGTTTGGCAACTTCGTGCAATAAGCCATCCATCCTTAAACGAACGCGGAAAAATTTCTCATAAGGCTCAAAATGTATGTCTGATGCCTCTTTTTTAATGGCATCTAACAGGATTTTATTAACAAATTTGACGACAGGCGCATCATCTGCATCATTTTTAGTAACAGTATCGTCGTCTTTTTCAGTCTCTTCATAGTCAAGGCCGTCCAGTTCCTCATCATTAAAATCAGACATATCCATGCTTTCATCAGCGTCAGATAATGTCCTTTCAATGACTTTTTCGAGTTTGTCGGCTTCAACGAGGATAGCTTCAGCACTTAATCCGGACTGAAACTTAATTTCATCAAGCGCACTGATATTTGTAGGATCGGCTAAAGCAACAAATAAACGGTTACCCCGTTTAAAAATAGGTAACGCATGGTGTTTGGTAATCAGGTCTTCTTTTATTAAAGAGGATGTTTGCTTTTCAATTTCAAGAGTGGATATATCAAGTAGAGGTGTGCCAAATTCAGTGGACGCGAGCGTAGCAACATCAATGGGTTTAACCATGTTTTTGCTGGTAACATATTGAACAAAAAGAATTTTTTCCTTTTTTGCTTCTTCAATAGCTTTATTGGCGTCTTCTTCATTTAAAAGATTCTGCATAACAAGCTGTCTTGCCAGACCGGTTAATTGTGTTGACTGCTGCGCTAATACCATAATTTTCTTAATTTTTGTGTGAATGACTGATGCTTATATGTTTTATAGAGCTTATTTTAGTACATACTTCAATTATAGCTAAAAAATATTTGTTTTTTATAAATAAAATAGTAAAAATGAGATTTGTTTCAAGAAAAGACGGTGAATTTGGTTTTAATCTACTATAATCCTTAATAAATCAAAAAAATCAGACGCTGTATGTATCCGCTAAATTAAATTATTGGCAGAATCCATACCATGAGGCTTTCAGCTGAAACTCAAAGGCAACTTTTACAATATGCTTACCAGCATTAGTATTTCCCTTAATACAGACTTGTTTACAGAGATTGATGAACTACACAGTAACCATTACATTTCAAAAACAAGAAACAAGCTCATTGCCCTGATGTTTAAAGAGTGCGGACTCATTGAAAAGTATGGATCGGGAATAGTGATGTGGCTATACTATTCCGGACACACAACTTAAAATGCTTTTAAAAAGAGAGTGTGTTCAAAATGACAGATAAAACAAGACAAGCAAAGAGCTATACCCCGGAATTCAGAGAATCGGCAGTACAGTTGGCCATCGAGTCAGAAAAGCCGGTTTCATTGGTCGCCAAAGAACTGGATGTAATGTTACCCCATGTGTCAGGATAGATGTCGATACTTTGCGTGCTAACTCCAAACTAACTGCTTCTGAATACAAAGATCCTGTTTTAGGCCCAATTATACTTCGTTATGCCTAAAATCGTTACGAACAAGCTGAAGGTGTTATTGAATCCAGTAGTCCAGAAGAGCGGTGTGGTAAGCGCATTCAAAAAAGAATATTTCCTTGCTGCTGGTGCGATTACCGTGCTAATGCTATCATAACTTTAATTGTTTTTGTGCTATAATAAAAATATATAATTTTATTATCCAGAGATCCACATGGTGGTACAACTAGGTGATCCACAAAAGTTGAAATGAATTTTTAAAAGTCTTTTAAAATCAATTGGTTATGATGATTGAGGTTCTGTTCCCGCCATCTCCACCAAACATTCATATCAAGACGTATCAAATTGTCCCAAAAGCCTTGTACTATAAGGCTTTTGGTGATATTCAGCGTTTCTTTATATACCGCCTTGTTACATTTAATAACAGCCTATTGACGGTACTGTATCGTTTGTGAAATATAAAATTTGACGTGATGTTTTTTTTTGATGCAATATTGTATCAAATTTTATGTGGGTTTATGGTATGCGAACTACAGTTACGATAGACGACGAACTTTATAAACAGGCACTGGAAATGGCCGATCCTGAAATGGATAAATCTGATCTTTTTCGAGAAGCTATCAAAACATTTGTCAGAGTACAGGCAGCGAAACGTCTTGCTGATCTTGGCGGAACTGCACCTGATATGCAGGATGTACCCAGGCGTCGAGAAAATACATCCTGATGAATGTGCTTGTTGATACATCCGTTTGGATTGATCATTTTAAAAATTCCAACACGAAACTGAGAGAACTGCTTAATCAGGATAATGTTCTTTCGCACCCAATGATTATTGGTGAACTGGCCTGTGGTACTCCTCCCGCGCCACGAACCCGGACTTTAAATGATATTAAGCTGTTAAAAATGGCTAATTAGGCAAATTTTAATGAGGTTTTAGGGTTTATTGAACGTGATAAAATATATGGAATGGATTGTGGTTTTGTAGATATATCTCTTCTTGCATCGGCACTTATTACACCCGATGCCATGTTATGGACATTGGATAAGCGTCTTTCAAAACTGGCAAAGCGCTACAATATCTCATATTTAAACAATTAGTTTTTTAGAAATGGAAATTCCCAGCCGTTCAAATGACAGAGTCAGGATTGACTCTGTAATACACAAAATGTTAAAGGCCAGAAAGCATAAAGTGTCTGATTCTTTACTTTATGAGCTAAAAGAAGAAGGGCGCAAATGAGCGGATTTGTACTTGATAATTCAGTCATCTATATGATGGTTGTTGGCTAGTAAAGGCCTCAGTATTGAAGATGGTACATTAACCCTGACCTTTAACAAGGCTGATCCGGCACAGGAAAATATCATTAAACCGCTCTGTCTCTTTACAGAACCATTTTGCCACATATTCAATTTCAGAATCATTAATTGAATAACCTCTGGAAATTGACTGTTTAATCAATTTCGTAAACTTTTTTGATATTCTGCCAATCACGTTATTGTTATGCATAATACTATAGCCATTGCCATTATTATCCATCTGGAGTTGAACAGAAGCGCCTGCCTTAATTTTGTGGTTTGAGACATACTTCTGACTGCGCGTATTTCTTGATAAATAGCTCAGATAAGCATCTTCCAGCTGCATGATTAAAAGCCGTTTTTTTAGTGGTGGAAAATGTTTCTCAGGATTTTCCTTTATGCTGATATCTAGGCTTTCCAGAGTTTTAAAAGACTGCCTGGGATAAGAGTGTATATGCAGTAAAGTTTTTGCTCTGGAAAGTGCCACATAATAAAGTCGTTTAAAATAGTCTGAATGATTCTGATGGTGTTCATGTTGAAGGATCACATGCACTTCATCAAACTCCTTGCCCTTGGAACGATGAATTGTGGATACGATTATTTTACTGGGTGTGTCGCTGAAACTGCCGGCAAAGGTTTCCCAAGTGTAATTGTTCCAGAAAGACAGGGTAAGTAAATCATGATTTTCTTCAAAATCATGGATATGTTTTAAGGCAATATTGAGTTTGGAAGAATCAGCGTATTCTTCAATAAGATAAGCTTTGGCATTATCAAACAGGGTCTGACTGATTATTTTATCGTTTTTATCCAGATTGGTTTCAAGAAAATGACTGAAAGCACTGATTTCATCCATCATATACAGATGAAAACCTTTATTTTTTAACAGGTAGGAAACATCCAGGGTCGGATCTTCCTTTAATATAGAATAAATATCCAGAACCTGTTCATTTTCATGGCTGAGCAGGGCGATGGTTTTCTGATCACTTTTCTGGATAAAAGGTAATAAAGCGGTTAAAAAATCCGGGGTCTGATAATAATGCAGGAATACTTCACCTGGCTGATTATTATAAGGCCTGATGACCTTATATTCGTCAATTCTTTCTCTGATTTCTGAAGCAAATTGATTATTACATTGTACAATTTTGCTTTTACTACGGAAATTCAGACCCAGTTTATACCACTTTCTTTTAACGTTTCCTTCTGCCGCCTTGTCATCCTCTTTTTTAAATTGCTCAACAAAGCGTTTCATATAATTAATACTGGCGCCATTGGTCATTTCCATAATGCATTGATCATCGTCACCCACGGCAATCATACGCACATCCCTGGCGCGCTCCTGCACCTTCATCTCTGAAAACTGCCGGTATAATTCATAAACAAACTCAAAGGCATCTTCATTAATGTCCTGAAACTCATCTAAAATAACGGCATTTTTAAAGGGCAGAAACAGCTCATTGTTCTTTAGTTTTCGGGTTGCCTGTGGGATCAGTTCAGCAAATTTGTCCTCGGCCTTCTGGTTATTATCAAAGCCTGTTCCGGCCAGTTCAGTGGCATAGCCATGAAAGGTATATATATCAATGTCGTAAGCGAGATCGCTGAGTAATTCAAAGAGCCTTTGCTTAAATTCATGGGCGGCAGAACGGGTAAAGGTCAGCATCAGAAAATGTTCCGGCTTATAATCGCCATTAATGATCATATGGGCAATTTTATTGACCAGTACTTTGGTTTTACCGGTTCCAGGCCCGGCCAGTATTAACATGGCCGAGGTTTTTTCGTCAAAGACAACGGCTTTTTGATCATCTGTCAGACCATGGACAATTTTTTCATAACGGTCTTTGGAAATAGGTAATCTGAGTTTTTTGCTTAGCTTGTAAAAACTGACAAATTGTTTATAGTCTAGGGTAAAGTAATCGGTTGCAAATTTACTGGCCAGTCCCGGATTTCTGCTGAGCAGCTGAACATAATGTTCCATAATATGAACCGCTGAGCGTTTCCTCTGGTACAGCAGTGCCATGCGCAGCTTAAAATCTTCTTTGGTATACTGTTTATTACTGCTTAGCGCATTATCAATATAAATTTCGATCTGCATATGATGCAGAACCCGTCCACCTTCCAGACGTAACAAACGAATATTGTGTAAAAAAAGGACAGCCTTATCATATTCATTGACGGATAATTTTTTACCCAGTTGGTGATTGCAGTGCTGTACCATTTTTTCATAGGCAATCAGTGTTTTTTTATCTTTATCCTCAGTAACGTCTTCGCCTTCATTGATAATATATTGCACAACGGCCTGAACAATATAGGTAAACTGATGAATGGCTTTATTCAGATAGTCCTGATCATGGACATTGGCATACCAGGCGTGATCGCCCACTTTATCCCGGTAACATTCAAACAGGCCTTTTTTAGTCAGGTTTAATAACCAGTATTTTAGAAAATAACTATAATCGGCGCACTGGATCCGGATCCCTTCCTTATTGAGCGCATGATTGAGTTCTTTCAGTTTAAAGCGTTGATGAGACAATTCGTATAGTATGGAAGTCAGATGCTCTTTAAGATTGGAAAGGGTAGCGCTTAACTGGCGTAATTTCTGTGGCCGAAGCTCGCTGATCAATAAATCTTCCTTAAGTGAAACCAGTTCCATATCACGCATTTTATCCAGAACATGATAGACTTCATCGGTATCAAGATTAAGGATCCCGGCCAGTTCTTCAATGGCTATTGAGAATCGCTGTGTGCTGCGTTTAATTAACACCTGTGCCAACAGGACAATAGACTGATATAAAACCCGCTTGCCGGTATCCTCACTCTGATCGGATAAACCATTGCTATGAAGTGTATCGTGCAATTGCTCCATAGTTTTGAATTCAAATGAGGTCACCCAGACTTCTGGTACGTTATAGCCCCTGCGAATATAACCGGCCCGTTCCAGTTCCAGTAATGCGGTTTTTACCTTAGTATCAAAATCAGACTGCTCATCATCGGTTTTTATTCCGGCACTTTCGGCCAGCTCATTAATGGAAACCACAATCTTTCTTTCGTCACCTACTTTGCGGCCTTTATAACGACGAATGGACTGAAAGATTTTTTTAATTTCAGGGTGAGTGAGTTTCTGACGGATAAGAGAAAAAAAGAGTTTGTCAAAGTCCTCATTATTAAACAGAATATGACAATGGGATAGCTGACCATCTCTGCCCGCACGTCCGGATTCCTGCATATAGTCTTCCAGACTGGAAGAAACCTCATAATGGATCACATGGCGGATATCCGGTTTATCAATCCCCATACCAAAAGCGGTAGTGGCAACAATACCATCGGCATCGTTGTTGATAAAATCATTGAGTATCTGATTTTTCAAAGCACTGCTCATGCCTGCGTGAAAAGCGTAGAAATTGCGGCCTAAATCCGTTGAAAGCTGCTCTGCCAGCATTTCACATTGTTTACGGCTGGAGGGGTTGTAAACCAGACAGGGCTCTTTGATGGTTCTTATCTGTGCGATGAGCTGTTGGGTTTTTTCTTTTTTATTATCATAGCAACGGGCTGAATAGACCAGATTGTTTCGTTTTGGTGAGGCAATATAATGTTCAAATGAAATATTCAGTTGTGACTTAAAATAGTGCTCAATTTCTTCGATGGTTTTTTTATTGGCTGTTGCAGTAAAACAGGACAGGGGAATACGGTTTGAATATTTTTTATCCTGAATTTTATTAATAAACTGGGCAATGTAAAAATAATCGTGCCTGAAATCATTCCCCCAGGTTGATAAGCAGTGTGCTTCATCAATGATAATACGTTCAATATAACGATAGGACAGAATGCATTCAATATTTTTTGAGCGTAGTGATTCTGGGGCCAGATATAAAATATCAATACTGCCGTTAATTACCCGCCGGATAATATGACGCCGCTCCGGCATGGTCAGATAACCACTTAAGGCTTCTGCGGAGGCCAGGCCGGCGAGTTTATGGTTGAAGTTGAAAATATGATCCTTCATCAGAGCCTGAAGGGGAGAAATTACCACAGTTAGTGCCCGGGTGCGTTTGGCTTTAATAATAGCAGGGAGCCAGAAGGTAAAGGTTTTGCCCCCGCCGGTCGGCAACACAGCAAGAATATCTTCCTGCTGCAAAGCCCCCTTAATAATGTCCTTTTGTGACACCTCATTCAGTGCTTCAATCGAATTGTTTTCAGCTTTGAACTTTGGAAAACTTCTGAAGCTGTCAAAACCAAAATATTTAAGGGCAGATTCCTCGAGGATGGCAACTTCATTGAACGGATTAAAGGTCAGAGCGTTGAGTTTTTCCTGGATATGCGGAAAATCAAAATAAATTTTAGGAGGAAAAGCTCGTATTTCTTCAATCTCCCCATGCAGCACACTGATAATATAAGCCAGTTCAACAGGCTGTTCAGAAACCATTGCAGGCAGAGTTTCTGGTGACTGAATTTTATCACCCAATGCTTCAAAAATTGCACTGGACAGAGAGTCCGTATTTTTATACGGTGTAATATCCGGATTAAGCCATTTAAAAAAGGGCTTAAACTGGTAGGTTTGACAGAGCAGGGAAAAGTAAATGCGCTGTAATGAGGGGGATAGCTGATAAAAGCGTTCAATGATCTGCTTTAACAGGTCTCTTGTAAGCAATGCATCCTGCAGTGGATCATTGGTTTTATTGGGGTCATTCTCTTTATAGGTTTTCGGCAGTTTGTGCAGGGTGTTTTCTGAGAAAAACAGTAAAGAGAGTTCCTGGGTATCAATAATTTTCAGCTGTTTGACTAGAGGTGCCAGTGCAGAATTCAGCAGATAATGGTAATCAAAGACGCGGAGATTATGTCCGCACAGATAGACAGGCTGATACGTTGAAATGCTATTTGCTATATGTTCTGCAGAATTACTTTTAAATTGGAGATCACCCAGAACAATCCCGGTTTCCTTGATACTCCTTTTGTATTGATCTGAATTTAAGGGTTCCAGATCCAGAAAGAGTATTTGGTGAATGTCTGATAATGGCATTTAATCGCTTTAAAA
>JBHNNM010000033.1:0-13087 GCA_048563625.1 Gammaproteobacteria bacterium
AATTATCGCTTCGCTTTTAAGTCGTTGTTTTCTCAACCGTTTTCTGAACTTTTTCGCCAGAACCCCGTTGAGTGAGTGGTGTATTATACGCCCTGTTTGCTGTACGTCAATAGTTTTCTCAATATTTTGTCATATTTCTCTTATGGACATAGGGCATTATAGAGCGTTTTCAAGTATAAAATAAAAAAATAATGTGACTATTCAGCTTAAATCAGAGCACTATAGAGTGATTGACTGCAGGTACTGTATTTACGGTGTTTATGAAAACATGGATGTTTTCGTAAAGCGATACATGGATGTACTTGAGCGTCCCCGAAAATACAGTACCTGCAGGCAGTCACGGTCAGACGGACTAACAATACGTACAAAATAATTTCTATTTAACGGTAACTTTTGCAAACTTACGCTTACCCACCTGGTAAACTTTGGTGGTACCACTGTCTATTGCCAGTTTAGTATCAGTGACTTTTTCTCCGTCTATTTTAACGGCTCCCTGCTTAATCATGCGAATAGCCTCACCGGTACTGGAAGTCATGCCGGAATCTTTAAGAATATAGGCAATACCCAGGCTGCCATCACTGGCCGGCATTTCAAATTCCTGGATATCTTCAGGTACCATGCCCTTTTTAAAGCGGTCAATAAAGTTCTGCTGGGCCTTTTCTGCTGCCGCGTCATTATGAAAACGGTCAATGATTTCTTTAGCCAGCAGGAACTTGATATCTCTTGGATTTTTGCCTGCTTCAACATCGGCTTTAAACTGTTCTATTTCATGCATAGGTCTAAAGCTGAGCAGTTCAAAATAACGCCACATTAAATCATCTGATACGGACATAATTTTACCGAACATATCGTCCGGTGTATCAGACACACCAATATAGTTATTAAGTGACTTGGACATTTTCTGCACACCATCCAGCCCTTCCAGGATCGGCATGGTAATAACCACCTGCGGTGTCTGACCGTTTACTTTCTGCAGTTCCCGTCCCATTAACAGGTTAAACTTCTGATCCGTACCACCCAGCTCCACATCAGCCTTCAAAGCGACGGAATCATAGCCCTGGATCATGGGGTACAGAAATTCATGAATAGCAATAGGCTGACCGGAAGCATAGCGTTTACTGAAATCATCACGCTCCAGCATACGAGCCACTGTCTGATTGGAAGCCAGCTGAATCAGATCCGCAGCATACATTTTACCCATCCACTGGGAATTAAAAAACACTTTAGTTTTTGCTTCATCCAGTATTTTAAAAACCTGCTCTTTATAGGTTTTAGCATTTTCTTCGACCTGTTCACGGGTGAGTGGCTGGCGGGTTACATTTTTACCGGTGGGATCACCTATCATGCCGGTAAAATCACCAATCAGAAAATGCACTTCATGCCCCAACTCCTGAAACTGACGAAGCTTGTTTATCAATACGGTATGTCCGAGATGTAAATCAGGAGCCGTCGGATCAAAACCAGCCTTGATAATTAACGGCTTATTGCTTTTTAGTTTTTCAATCAGGCCTTCTTCAAGTAAAATTTCATCGGTACCCCGTTTTATTAATTCCAGAGCCTCTTCTATTTTGACCATTATCTCTCTCAACTCCCGTTTAGTGTCCCGTTTGTACTTTTGCTTTCTATAACTATAGCCTGAACCAGCCAGAAATATGACCTGTTTGGCATTTTTAATTAATTTGTATAAGTTTTAACCATCAAATGGTCAAAATTGCGACAAGGTTACCATAAATTTCAGACAGTTCAGCTAAGATTTAAGAAAAAGGACTGATTTTTTCATTTATCTATTGCAATAACAGGCATTAGAAGCTATCTTTAATTTAAAAAATTTAAGGAATATCCGTGAATTACAGACCTTTTTTAAGCTCAGAGTCAGACAGGCATATCAAGTTTAAAAATAAAAACAGATATATAGTTAACGGTAAGAAAAAAAATAGCCGTTTTTTGCTTATGAGCGCTGTTATATCCGTCAGTATGATTGGTGTGGCTGCTACTTTACTGGCAAATTCTGATTCTACAGAACTTTTATCTCAAAACCATATCTCTCAAAACAAGAGTAATAAAGAACAACTATCAACTGCTCTGTCACGAACTTCTGAAAATAAAGCGTCTCTTAGTCAGACTAGTAGCGATTTAGAGCTTCCCGTTATTTCTTATGCTTCAGAAGTTACTAAAAACTCAACTATAGCTGAAGCTGAGAAAATCGAGAAAAATATTAAAGCTCTGTCAGGCAATACTGAAGAGCCTGCAGTCAGCACCTCTAATTCACCGGTTATCACTCATATAACTTTTGTCGATTCATCCAGAAAAGCCACTCAGCTTAACCATAGTATGCTGAACAGAGCTTTATCCAGTGTTAAAGAAGAAATAGCAGAGGAAGTTCCGGTTAATACCAGAACTCTGACAGTTAAGGTGAAAAAAGGGGATACCTTATCCGCTATTTTTAAACGCCATAACTTAAGCAGCAGCAGTCTGTATAAAATTATCAACTCCGGAAAAGCTGCCAAACAGCTAACCCGGATCAAACCCGGCCAGAGTTTTTCCATTGTTCTGGATGAACACAATGATATTACTCAACTTGAATTTCGTATTAATAAGGTAGACACCCTGTTAATCAGCCGAAATGACAAGGGATATACACCTGAAATCCAAAGCAAGGAAATTGAAACCCGCCAGCAGTTTACTGCCGGGATTATTAATAACTCCTTATTTTACGATGGCCAGAAAGCCGGCCTGAACAGTGCCCTGATTATGAAGTTAGCCCATATATTTGGCTGGGATGTGGATTTTGCACTGGATATTCGCAAAGGTGATTCATTTGCTGTACTTTATGAAGAGCAGTATGTGGATGGTAAAAAAATAAATTCCGGAGATATTTTATCTGCTGAGTTTGTAAATCAGGGTAAGGTATTCCGTGCTATTCGTTATACCGATGCTTCTGGCCATACCGACTTTTATTCTGAAAAAGGTCTGAGTATGCGTAAAGCCTTCTTACGTACTCCGGTGGCATTTTCCCGTATCAGTTCCCGTTTTTCTACAGGTCGTAAACACCCTGTTCTTAACAAAATCCGTGCCCATAAAGGTGTGGACTATGCCGCTTCCCGTGGTACACCGATTAAGGCAGTCGGTGACGGCAAGGTGATTTTTAAAGGCCGTAAGGGTGGGTATGGCCGGGTCATTATTCTGCAGCATGGTTCTAAATATACGACCCTGTATGCTCATATGAACGCTTATAACAAAAAGCTGCGTAACGGCAGCCGGGTCAAACAGGGACAGGTTATTGGTTATGTAGGCAGTTCCGGCTTAGCAACCGGCCCCCACCTGCATTATGAGTTTCGTATTAACGGGGTTCACCGTAATCCTTTAACGGTTAAATTACCCAGTGCAGCCCCTATTTCTAAAAAATATCGCGCAGACTTTAAAGTGGCCGCAGAAACTTTAATCTCACAGCTTAAGCTTAGAAAGCAGGAAACCATCGCTTTAAACAGCCATTAATTTAATAAAGATCCTGCATGAGTTATTTTATGGGAATAATGTCCGGCACCAGCCTGGATGGTGTGGACATTGTTCTTTCTGATATTCAGTCTTCCGAATCATTCTCTTTTATAACCGCCCGAACCTATCCTATTCCCATCGATCTAAAACAGGATTTACTTTCTCTGAGCCAGGAACGACAGGATAATGAACTGGATACTTATGCCCGTCTGGATACCCAAATGGGGCATTTGCTGGCTCAAAGCTGTAATGAGCTTATAACAGAACAGGGGCTTAAGCCTGCTGACATTAAAGCCATTGGCAGCCACGGACAGACCTTAAGGCATTATCCTGAACAGGAATACCCGACCAGTTTACAGATTGGTGATCCAAATATTATTGCCCAGAATACGGGTATAACCACCATTGCGGATTTTCGACGCAGAGATATGGCCGCCGGAGGTCAGGGAGCCCCCCTGGTTCCCCCCTTTCATAGAGCTTTGTTCCACAGTACAGAAAAAAATCGTGTGGTATTAAATATTGGCGGTATTGCCAATATCACCTTTCTGCCGGCCAACAATCACCAGGTTCTTGGTTATGATACCGGTCCGGGAAACGGCTTAATGGACGACTGGTGTCTCAGGCATTTTGATTTATCCTTTGATCTCTCCGGGAAATTAGCAGTGCAAGGACAGGTGCAACCGGCATTATTATCTCAAATGCTGGATGATCCCTTTTTTTTACTGATAGCGCCCAAAAGTACCGGCCGGGAATATTTTTCATGGCAGTGGATAAAACAGCAGCTTACTCAACTCAATAACAGCATCAATGCTCATGATGTTTTAAGAACACTGCTGGAATTAAGCTGTATCTCTATTAGTAATGAAATCCGGGCCTTACCCGTTAAGATTGATGAAGTGCTGGTCTGCGGCGGCGGAGCACATAATCCGCTATTGATGCAAAAATTACAGGCGTTATTAGGGGACAGTCAGGTTATGAGTACTGAAGCTTATGGACTCAGTCCTGACTGGGTTGAAGCCAGTGCCTTTAGCTGGCTGGCCTTTCAGACGCTTAATGGTTTAAGCGGGAATCTCCCCTCAGTGACAGGTGCCAGTAAGGAAGTCATTCTGGGCGGGATCTGGCAGGCATAAACCTGACAGTACCCGTATCCATTACTCTTAACGCTGATCCATAGGAATATAAGCGCGCTGTTTTTCACCCGTATAAATCTGGGTGGGACGGAAAATACGATTATCCTTAAGCTGTTCACGCCAGTGAGCCAGCCAGCCGGCACTACGGGCTATGGCAAAGATGGCGGTAAACTGGTTTTCAGGGATCCCCATTTCCTTGTACAACAGACCGGAATAATAATCGACATTAGGATAAACACCTTTTTCTGCCAGCCGTTCTTCTGCCGCTTTTTCCAGGGCTTCAGCAATTTCAAACTGAGGATTAATATCCCCGCCTCGGGCCTCACGCAAATCTTTAATCAGTCCCTGCAGAATGGTGGCTCTTGGATCCTTCACCTTGTATTCCCGGTGACCCATACCCCAGATCTTGCCCTTGCGCTTTAGCTGTTGATCCACAAATTTAGCGGCGTTTTTAGGGTTGCCTACTTCTTCCAGCATGGCCAGTACCTTGGAATTGGCACCGCCGTGTAATGGCCCTGATAAGCAGCCAATGGCAGAAGAAATAACACTATAGGGTGCAGACAGGGTTGAACCATTTACCAGTACTGAGAAAGTAGAAGCATTAATAGTATGTTCAGCATGCAGGATCAGGCAGACATCCAGTATTTTGGACAATACCGGATCGGGTTCCAGGCCGGTAAGCATATACAGAAAACTTTCTGCATAAGTCATATCATAGCGCATGGGTGGCGGCTCATAGCCTTTGGCAATATGTTTCCAGGTAGCGACCAGTGTTCCCATTCGGGCAATAATTTTAACGGTAGCAGAATGAACATAGTCCAGATCGGTACAGACATCGGCATCTATCAGGCATTCACTGCCCTGATAAAACATGCCAAGACTGGAAATCGCTGTCTGCAGCATTAACATGGGATCGGCTGAAGCCGGCAGGGTTTTCATCAAATCCATTAAATGATATTTCAGAGCACGATTGGTACGCAACTCACAGGAAAAATCATCTAATTGTTGTTTTTTAGGCAGCTGGCCATTAATTAACAGCAGAAGCGTTTCTTCAAAGGTGCTATGAGCGGCCAGTTCTTCAATGGGATAACCCCGATAGAATAATATCCCCTTTTCACCGTCGATACTGGATATATTGGACTTGGTTGCCGGAACCCCAGCCAACCCGGGCAGATATTCATTCATAAATGTTTTCCCTTAAATAAATATAATTATTAGCGCAATTATATAATTTATAAATAAAAAAGGCGCGGTATAAACAGCGCCTTTCTAATTATAACAGAAATGAATGACTGAAATAATTTATTCTGTAGAGAATGAAGAACCACAGCCACAGGTCGTGGTGGCATTAGGGTTGCGGATCACAAACCGTGAGCCTTCCAAGCCTTCAGTATAGTCGATCTCTGCACCGACTAGGTACTGGAAAGACATGGGATCAATCAATAATGTCACACCCTGGTTTTCAACTTCAGTATCACCATCATTGACGTCTTCATCAAAGGTAAAACCATACTGGAAACCGGAACAGCCGCCACCTGTTACGAATACTCGTAATTTAAGGTTTTCATTCTGTTCTTCTTCAATTAATGATTTTACTTTTAGTGCCGCTGCATCGGTAAAATCTAAAGGACTTTCACTACTCATAACTTTTTAACTCCAATTTCAATGGCTTTATTATTCAATAACCAAGCACATTAGTCAACATTTATATAGCTTAGCTTTCCGCTGGCTTATAGCGGCGTATAATTAATTATCACTGACAGTTTTAGGCTCTTCCAGGCGAGCAGGCTCTGCTTTGGCATCCACAGCATTCACCTGGCCATCACTGCTGACATGAACCAGATTGCCATTAACTTCTGCACCCATGGCCATTTCAAACAGTTTATAATAAACATTGCCGTAAACCCGGGCTTTTTTAGCCAATTCTACATGGTTACTGGCATAAACATTACCTTCCACGGTACCATTAATAATAATATTGGGGATCTGGATCTCTCCCTGTACCCGGCCGTTCTCGCTGATAGTAATGGTGGCCCCGTCATCCTCATTGGCGGTAATATTACCAACAATTTTACCGTCAACCAATAATCCGCCAGAAAAATCCAGATCACCCGTTACCTGGGTATTTTTTCCAATAAGTGAATCAATTCGTTTGGTCGGACTTTTTTTATTTCCCCACATATTTCATTCCTTCGTTTTTAGACCAGCTTAGATCAGTGAGTTCAATAATGGATTTTTTCTTTTTTGAATCAATAATAACATCAACGTCCTGTGCTTCCATTTTTTCAGGCAGTACAATAATGCCGCTAAACTCCTGAAAATATTTAAAACTGTACTTAAAGCCCTGCTCCCCGGAGCTGTTTTTTTCCGCTTTAGCTTTTTTAGCTGCTTTGTTATTGCTGATAATCAGTTCCTGTAAGGGCAGTTTTACCGGTTTATTATTGTTAAGACCTTTAATAAAAATCCTGATTTTGCCCTTAGTATAGGTTCTTTTTTTCATCTTTTGGGCAATTATAAAGCGATATTGATAATAATTTTGTGTTTCGCTGCCTGTTTCCGCTTTTAAATCGTCCGGCGGCAGGATCGGTATTATTTCCAGGCTTTGCAGATAAATCCTGTCGCGACCGGCGGCATCAGGGGCAAGAATACCTTTATAAAAATCAACCTGCTGTTCCAGAGCCAGTATTTTTTCCTGTTCCCGGCTCATATCAGACTTTACAATTTCACAGGCTTTTTGCTCCAGCAGAAACTTACGTTCCAGATGGAGAATTTCCTTACTCAGTTCGCGATTGCGTTTTTTTAGTATTTTCTGCTGCAGCAATAAGGAGTTTCGACCTCTCTTTTCCTTAATAATATCTTCTTCTGACTGCATATAGCCCATTTCATAGGCACCCCACAATAAAGCCAGCCCAACAAGAATAAACAGCAGGCGTATACCGTAATATTGCAGGGGGTGACTGCGGGCTATAATAATATGAGTCATGGCTTAATTCCGGGAGGTATTCGTTCGTGTGCTAAGGCATTAGCGGAACAATACCAAGACCAGCCTGCTCATCCAGATCAAAAGCCAGGTTCATATTCTGCACGGCCTGGCCTGCAGCTCCTTTAACCAGGTTATCAATGACTGACAGTACCACAATGGTATCATTACCCTGCGGCTGATGAACGGCAATACGGCACAGATTACCGCCATTAACAGTCCTAGTTTCCGGATGAGAGCCGGACGGCAGAACATCCACAAAAGGCTCATCCTGATAACGCTGTTCAAACAGGTTCTGGATTTCTTCTATTGATGCAGCATCCGCTTTTACTTTGGCGTATAAGGTCGCCTCAATACCCCGGATCATGGGTGTTAAATGAGGAACAAAGGTCAGATCCACAGCCGATTGCTCCAGTTCCAGTCCCTGCTTAATTTCCGGCAGATGCCTGTGGCCCGGCACAGCATAAGCCTTAAAGCTTTCACTGGCCTCGCATAATAAGGTGCCTACATTAGCCCCCCTACCGGCTCCGCTGACACCGGATTTACAGTCAGCCACCAGAAAGTCCGTATTAATTAACTGGTTTTCAAGCAGGGGCAAGAAACCCAGCTGAACAGCCGTAGGATAACAGCCGGGATTGGCAATCAGGCGTGCCTGCTTGATCGCCTCACGATTAATTTCCGGCAGACCATATACTGCCTGTGCAACATAATCGGGACAGGCATGGGTCATACCGTACCACTGTTCCCAGACGGCTATATCCTTAATCCTGAAATCGGCCGCCAGATCGATAACTTTGACACCCGCTTCAATCAGTTCCGGTACCATTTTCATGGCCACACCGTTAGGGGTGGCAAAAAACACCAGATCACAGTTTTTAAGTGCCTTAACATCCGGTTCAGTAAACTGTATATCCATAAAACCGCGCAGGTTAGGGTATAAATCACTGACAGGCAGTCCGGCCTCAGAACGGGAAGTAATAACCTGTAAATCCACCTCTGGATGATTGGCCAGTATCCTCAATAATTCCACGCCGGTATAACCGGTTCCACCTACAATACCTGTTTTTATCTTTGCCACGTTATGTCTAACCTTAAATTTTAAGCTTGAATAATGTTATGCCTGAAATATCTGCTCTAGCTAAATAGAGTGATCATCCGAAAATTCCCTTTTTTTAAAAGAGGGGATGGAGGTTTAAGTTCCTGACTTGCAACCCCCTCAATCCCCCTCCTAAAGAAGTGGGAAGTAAAAGCGGAATAAACAGATGAACCATAAAATTAAATTGGCTCAGGGCTGAATAAGTCATTATAATACATGCTCACTAATAAATGGATAGCTGGAGTGGTAAAACTGAAAAATTACCAACTCCTTAAAACACGAGTAATTTACATCCTATGAAAACAAAAGACCTTGCTGTTGTCGGTTTTATTCTGGTTCTGGCAGCTCTGCTGCTGTTTCTCTGGCTGTCCCCTTCCGGTCATCCCATGGCGCCAACGGCCCATTTTAAAGATTTGAACGGCAAGGAATTTACCCTGGCTCAGTTAAAAGGCCGTCCTGTTATTATTAATTTCTGGGCGACTACCTGCCCCGGATGCGTCAAGGAAATTCCCATGCTGATCAATACAGCCGATAAATACGCTTCCAGTCAGTTAATTATTATAGGTGTCGCTATGGATTATGATCCACCCGAGCAGGTCAGAGAAATGGTGCGCCGCAAAAAAATGAACTATACCATCGTGCTGGACACTGACGGACAGCTGGCAAAGTCATTTAACAATGTAACCCTGACACCGACTACTTTCTTTATTAACCGCCAGGGCCAGATTGTAAAAAACAAACTGGGTGAACTATCTCATAATGAGATGGAAGAAGCAGTTAATAAAATTATCCTTTAAAGGTATGTACTATGTTATGGGTTAAAGCGTTTCATGTAATTTTTATGGTGACCTGGTTTGCCGCTCTGTTTTATCTGCCGCGGCTGTTTGTCTATCATGCCAGCAGCAGTGATGAAATCAGCAATAAGCGTTTTAAGGTCATGGAAAGCAAGCTATTTTACGGTATTATGACGCCAGGCGCCATTATTACGACTGTACTGGGATTATGGCTGCTGTTTGAATACGCCTGGCAGGCCTATTCATCCATGCTCTGGCTGCATATTAAACTGGCCCTGGTGGTTCTGCTTATTATTTATCACCTGTATTGCTGGAAACTGTTAAAACTGTTCAGGGATGACAAAAATCCCTACAGCCATGTTTTTTATCGCTGGTTTAATGAGATTCCGGTATTTATGTTAATCGGTATTATTATCCTAGTTATTGTAAAACCCATATGAATACCCCTTCACCACTACCCGTTGTCCTGTGCTTTTCCGGCAATGATCCCACCGGTGGTGCCGGCATTCAAGCGGATATTGAAGCCCTGGCCAGTATGGGAGTCAGAGCGGCACCGGTTATTACCGCTTTAACCGTACAAGACACCCAGAATGTTAAGTATTTTTCTGCCACCGATCCTAAATTACTGACAGAACAGGCCAGGATTATTCTTGAAGACTTGCCTGTTTGCGCCTTTAAACTGGGCATGCTAGGAAGCCTGGAAAATATTGAGGCCATTCATCAGCTCCTGCATGATTACCGGGATATTCCTGTTATTATTGATCCGATTATTAGCGCCGGCGGCGGTATGACACTCAGTTCAGAAAATATGGCACTGGCCTATTCTGATTTATTATTTCCCCTGACCACCCTGGTAACTCCCAATTCCAGAGAAGCCCGAATTCTGGCACCGGAAGCAGACACCCTGGAAGCCTGTGCCCAGGAATTAATGGATGACGGCTGTGAATTTGTTTTAGTAACCGGTACCCATGAAAGCAGCTCCGAGGTTATCAACACTCTTTATGGCCAGCGTGAAAAACTGTCCGGCCTGTCCTGGCCGCGTCTTGAACACAGCTATCATGGATCGGGCTGCACCTTAACATCGGCCATAACGGGATTAATTGCCCGGGGAGTACCCGTGCCTGATGCCGTAACATCTGCCCAGCAATACACCTTGGACAGCCTGCACAAGGGTTTTCAACTGGGTATGTATCAACAACATCCGGATCGGTTTTTCTGGGCCTCTAACTGGTTTGATGACCATCTGGATAATCCCTCAGCCAGATAATTTTTTATGCGCAAAAATACCAAAATACAGGGGCTGTATGCCATAACGGATCCGGCCCTGATAAATAATAACAACCTGATTGATGCAGTAACTCAGGCTATTGAAGGCGGTGCTAGGATCATTCAGTACCGTAATAAACAGGCATCACCTGAACTACAGTTAAAACAGGCTCAGGCCATTGCTCAAATTTGTAAACAATGCAAGGTCTGTTTTATCATTAATGACGACCCGCAGCTGGCCAGAAAAGTAAATGCCGATGGGGTCCATGTGGGTAAAGATGACGGTCAGATAGCCGATGCCCGTGCTGTTCTGGGAAACAAAGCCATTATTGGCGTTTCCTGCTACAACCGCCTGGAAAATGCCCTGCAGGCCCAGGCCGATGGCGCCGACTATATCGCACTGGGGCGTTTTTTCCCGTCCCGTACCAAACTGGATGCCGTACAGGCCAGCCTGGAATTACTGTCTGAAGTCAGGCAGACCATTGATTTGCCCATTGTGACCATTGGCGGTATTAAACGGGATAATGCCCGGCAGCTTATTGAGCATGGCGCTGATGCCATTGCTGTTATTTATGACTTATTTCATAATACCCGGAATATTAAGCAAACTGCTCAGGAATTTCGGAAATTATTTGAACAATAAAAATTCTTTTTCCAACATTCATTCTCTATGGTGGAGAATATATTTACAGACCAATCAATTGACAGGAACTCAGTTACCATGACCCGTTCACATGATCTATTCTTACAGGCTCAGAAAACCATCCCCGGCGGTGTAAATTCCCCGGTTCGTGCATTTAAAGGTGTGTGTGGTGATCCGGTTTATTTTAAAAAAGGTTCCGGTGCCTATTTATATGACGAAGACGACAAGCAGTATATTGACTATGTGGCTTCCTGGGGACCTATGATTATGGGCCATGCCCATCCGGAAGTGGTTAAGGCGGTTCAGGATGCCGCAGCTAACGGCCTGGGCTTCGGCGCACCCACCCAGATTGAAACAGAAATGGCCGAACTGGTGTGTAAACTGGTACCTTCCATTGAAATGGTTCGCATGGTTAGCTCCGGTACAGAGGCCACCATGAGCGCGATTCGTCTGGCACGCGGTTATACCGGACGAGACAAAATTGTTAAATTTGAAGGCTGCTACCACGGGCATTCTGATTCTCTGCTGGTCAAGGCCGGCTCCGGTGCACTGACTTTTGGCGTCCCCTCCTCCCCCGGCGTACCCGCATCCTTATCAGAACACACCATTACCCTGACTTATAATGATTCCGAACAGGTAAAACAGGTCTTTGCTGATATTGGTGATCAAATTGCAGCCATTATTGTGGAACCCGTAGCCGGTAATATGAATTGTATTCCACCGGTTGCAGGCTTTCTTGAAACCTTACGGGAAGTCTGTGATCAATCCGGCACTGTACTGATTTTTGATGAAGTGATGACCGGTTTCCGGGTAGCCAAAGGCGGTGCTCAGGCACATTACGGCATCACCCCCGATTTAACCACTCTGGGCAAAGTTATCGGCGGCGGTCTGCCGGTAGGCGCCTTTGGCGGTAAAAAAGTTATAATGGAACAGATTTCACCCCTCGGCCCCGTGTATCAGGCCGGCACCTTATCCGGTAACCCCCTGTCCATGGCCGCCGGCATGAAAACCCTGACCCTGGCCTGTCAGGACGGCATACATGAACAACTAGACAGCAAAGCCAGACGACTGGTTGAAGGCATTATTGCCAAAGCCAGAGAAGCCGGCATCCCCATGACCTATAATCAGGTCGGCGGCATGTTCGGCCTGTTTTTCAGTGACGAAGACAAAATTACCGGCTTTAATCAGGTCACAAAGAGCGATCAGGAACGCTTTAAAAAATTCTTCCACGGCATGCTGGATGAAGGTGTCTACCTGGCACCATCGGCGTTTGAAGCAGGCTTTGTTTCTGCAGCGCATACGGATGAGGATATTGATGCGACTATTGAGGCGGCGGGGAGAGTTTTGAAAAAGATTTAAAGGCTATTTGCAATCTGAGGTTGGAAAATAAATATTTTTATAAAAAATTTCATTAAATATTAATAGTTATCCTGGTTGGATATTGCTAATTTAAAGGCGTTATTAAAATTTATCCTCTGGTTGGAATGATTCATTTGGACTCATGAAATCGATAATTAAACCATGTGCCTCCTGTAAATTTTTCCATCCTGTATTTTCAAAAATCAGAAAATAATAGAAGGGGTGTTCACAGAGCTTTAATCAATCCAATTCACCACTCTCAGCTTGCTTAACCAAAGTTGGAATATGCGGACCATATTCGACCTTTCCTTTGCCTGTCCGAAT
>JBHNNM010000034.1:0-4081 GCA_048563625.1 Gammaproteobacteria bacterium
TTTTTGGGGGAGCTGAAACTCTAAACTTTAGATAAAAGAAGTGTTAAAAAAATAATAAAAACAAACTACATTAAGGGACTTTTCAAATGACTAATTTTCATTTAACTGATAAACGCCGTAAGCGTCTGAATAATAAATTAAGTACGACAAAAAGAGGATTCAAACAGGATCCCATTGTTGTACTTGCCTATGTTGTTCTTCTGGGGGTTTTATTAAGCGGGTTTACGTCCTTTGGGGTTTAACCAGCTTCAGTAAAAATACCTTAAACCTTTCTCCGTAACAATGGCATGCATTGGAATGTCCCAGGGTTGTGCCTGCAGGGCATCCACCTGCTGTAATTCATGAGCAATACCTACAAACAGAGGATGATGTTTGCGGGTGTGCCTGCTGTTCTGCCCTTGCCGTTTTAAATGCTTTAAGGCTCTGTCATAATAGCCTCCGCCCATACCCATTCGATGTCCCAGGGGATCAAAGGCCACTAATGGTGCCAGCACCAGATCCAGTTGCCGTGCGCTTTTCAGGTGTTTTTTCTGATATAGCGGTTCCAGTATTCCAAAACTGTTTTTTCTCAGGCGGGTGTTCTTATTATAAGGCGCAAACGCCATAATACCGTTTTCCCTGGACAGAATAACCGGCAGATAGCAATTTTTATAATGGCCGTGTATTTTATTAATTAAGGGTGACAAATCGACTTCACCGTCGGCACTCAGGTAAAGGGCTATATGTCTGCTGTAGCGGTAGAAGCGGGAATGGATAATGCTCCGGCTAATAATTCTGGAATGCTGATGCTGCTGGATTCGGGGCAGATGTCGGCGAGCTTGGCGTATGCGTATGCGTAATGATTTAGCTGACTGGTTCAAGTTCAGTGTATTCAACCTAAAAAATCACTTTTAATTATGGAGGTTGTCAGGCAGACAGGCTGGAAATAGTAAGGTGAAAGAACCGCCTGAAAGGTCGTAAACTTTCGCTCTTGAACCTATCGGTTCAAGTGGGGATCTGGCTGATAAATCAGGCTATCTGCTCAATGGCTGTATTAAAACAGCCGGAGGCAGGCTTGCACACATTACCAGGAGCAGAACCCCGGGGTAAAAGATTACGGCTCAAGAAGTACCCAGTTACTAACCAGATCAGGTAGAACTTTCACGCTGTATTAAGTATAACACCATTCTCTAACAGTGCTAAATATTTAGTAACAGAAAATGCTTATGTAGGCTCGATCTGACGGCTTAGTAATCCCTGGCTGACTATGATTTCAAGTTACTGGTTTATGTAATTTCCAGCTGACGGCTCTCATTCACAACTTCATCGATCTTTTCACGCATTTTACGCAGTTGCTTCTGTAAGTCAGAATCGTGGGCAGAATGCTGCTGTTGCTGCAGCAGGTCGTGAGCCAGGTTCAGAGCAGCCATGACTGCAATCCGGTCACTGCCGATGACTTTGCCGCTGGCACGGATTTCATGCATTTTATCATTCAGCAGAGCCGCGGAGTCTTCCAGACTTTGCTTATGATTGGGTGCACAGGCAATGCGATAGTCTTTTTCCAGTATCTTGACAGTAACGGGTACGGTTTCTTCTTTCATCCATTACTCTCCATGGCTTTAAGACGATTGATAATAGCCTCGACACGACTGCGGGCCGTTTCGATTTTTTCCATCAACCGGGACCGCTCAACCTGCAGAAATTCCTGCTGTGAACGTAATTGAACATTTTCCTGTTTAAGCTGTTGAATTGTCTCTAATAATACATTAACACTCTCATCCAGGCGTTTTAATTCCAGATCGGTGTCAGAGACATTTGCGTTTTCTACCATAATGTAGATTTACCTGCCTTTCTAATTCTTATTATATTGTCGCTATTCAGTGTATCTGACAATATTATTGTGCTCTGAATTATGCTGAATAGTTGCATTAGATTTGCTATACAGGTATTTATAAAACCCATATATTTCCCATTTCCATAGAGTATATTAGAGTCCATTAGCATATTGGTCAATGGTTAAAACAATAATCTATAACGGAAACTTGTGCAAGTGAGGTATAATTCTAGTTTTCCGGTAATAACTGTAAGATATTACCGACATTTAAACCCCATTATTTAAAAACCAGTATGACATACGAGATTGATATTGAACGGGTGCAGAAAAATCTGACCACACTGGGCAGTGAGGCATCTCCCTCGGAAGCGCATGGCACATTATGCGGTTTACTCTGTGGCAGAGCTGACCTGGAACCCCAGGAATGGCTGGCTTTAACGACGACTGAAGCAGAGGCCATTGAACAGGGCGATATTCTTGCCGCCGAGGCGGCTGAATGGTTATCTGAGTTGTTTTTTCAGACGGTTGCAGCTTTATCGGATAATAATCTTAACTTTTACCCACTTTTGCCGGAGGATGATAGCGAAACGGTTCAGTTAGAAGCCATTGCCCAATGGGCGCAGGGATTTTTAATGGGGCTGAGCCTGGCCGGAATAGAAAAGTTTACTGATTATCCGGAAGAAGTCGGAGAGTTTGTAGAAGCCATGACTTCTATTTCGTCGGCAGATGATTATGATCTGGCCGGTGATAACAGTGATGAAGAAGCCATTACTGAACTGGTGGAATTTATTCGTATCGGTGTGCTGCTGGTGAATGAAGAAATGAACCCTCTGCGGGTGCAGGTGGATATTCCAGAAGATCAGACTTTACATTAAACCTGATTTATTCAGTTTAAAACAGGCTATATATGATAGATACTAAAGAATTTGCACGACGCAGAAAGCATTTAATGCAGGATATGGGCAAAGACAGCATTGCTATTCTGCCCACGGCGCTGGAACAGACCCGTAACCGTGACGTCACCTATCCATTTCGGCCTGACAGCGATTTTCTCTACCTGACTGGTTTCTGGGAACCGGAAGCAGTGCTGGTGCTGATCCCCGGTCGTGAGCATGGTGAATATGTACTGTTCTGCCGGGAAAAAGATGAGACCCAGGAAATCTGGCACGATCGTCGTTATGGCCAGGAAGGTGTCATTGAACATTTTGCTGCCGATGATTCATTCCCTATTTCCGATATTGATGAGATCCTGCCCGGACTGATGGAAAACAAAAACCGGGTGTTTTACACCATGGGGATCCATAGTGATTTTGACCAGCGTCTGACTGGCTGGGTTAATCAGCTCAAGCAGAAAGTCCGTATGGGTGTTAATGCTCCGGGGGAATTTGTTGCGCTGGATCATGCTTTGCATGAAATGCGATTGTACAAATCGGCGACTGAAATTAAAATGATGAAGAAAGCGGCTGAAATATCCTGTGCAGCCCACCGGCGCATGATGCAAGCCTGTCGTCCCGGTATGTATGAATATCAGCTGGAAGCTGAGTTTATCTATGAAACTCTGTCTCAGGGCTGTCGCTCCCAGGCCTATCCTGCCATTGTCGGCGGCGGCAAAAACGGCTGTATTTTACATTACACTGAAAACAGTGAGCCTTTAAACGACGGTGAACTGGTGCTGATTGATGCCGGTGGGGAATACCAGGGCTATGCTGCTGATATTACCCGTACCTTTCCGGTTAATGGCTGTTTCAGTGCCGAACAGAAAGCCCTGTATGAACTGGTTCTGGAAGCTCAGGCTGCGGCCATTGAACAGGTATATCCCGGTAACCACTGGAATGCGCCTCATGAGGCAGCTGTAAAGGTGATTACCCGGGGGCTGGTTAAACTGGGACTGCTTAAAGGCCGGGTTGACAGGCTGATTAAAGACGAAACTTATAAACAGTTTTATATGCACCGTACCGGACACTGGCTGGGGCTGGATGTACACGATGTGGGTGATTATAAAATTGATAATGAATGGCGCATGCTGGAAAACGGCATGGTGCTGACCATAGAACCGGGTATTTATACCGGCAATAACCGGAAAATACCTAAAAAGTGGCGTAATATCGGTATTCGTATTGAAGATGATGTGCGGGTAACCCGTAATGGTTATGAAGTCTTAACCGCTGCCGCCCCCAAAAGCGTGGCAGAAATAGAAGCTATTATGGCCTGCTCAAAATCAGTACAGGCACGGGCAAAGGCTAAAGCAGCAGTAAAGAAAAAGACGGT
>JBHNNM010000034.1:4181-12852 GCA_048563625.1 Gammaproteobacteria bacterium
ACGGTAAAAAAACAGGTGAAAAAGAAGGCAGCTTCAACAGGCAGAAAAAAGCGAGTAGAAAAAAATCGTAATTATTTAGAATAACTTGGAAAATGACGTAGAGTAACTGACTGCAGGTACTGTGTTTACGGGGTTTTGAAAACATGGATGTTTTCACAAAGCGATACAGGGAAGTACTTGAGCGTCCCCGGAAAGACAGTACCTGTAGTCAGTTACGATTAAACAGGCTAAATCATTACAAATCTTTAAGATAAGGCAAGCTAACAGCAAATGAGTAAACAGGCAGCAGATTATTTTGATATTGTCATTGTCGGCGGCGGTATGGCCGGAGCGACTATGGCGCTGGCGCTGGCACCGCTGCAGTTAAGTATTGCTATTATTGAAGTGCATCCTTATCAGGAGCAGCAGACCCAGCCCAGTTTTGATGACCGCTGCCTGGCTCTGTCCTGGAGTTCCAGGCAGATTTATGCCGCCATGGGATTGTGGGATCAACTGACACAAACCGACAGCGGTAAAGATAATGATAATTATGCGGCCATAAAACACATCCATGTGTCTGACCGCGGCCATTTTGGTGCGGTTCGTCTAAGCCATCAGGAAGAATCTGTACCGGCGCTGGGCTATGTGGTTGAAAGCCGGGTGATTGGTGAAGTGCTGCTGGCTCAGCTAAAACAGCATAAAAATATTCATATTTACAATCCTGCCCAGGTAGAGCAGGTGGATAACCAGAGCAGTACAGACAAAGTCAGTCTGACCATTAGAGCGGGTAAAAAAACACAGCACCTGAACAGTGTCCTGCTTATTATTGCTGACGGGGTTAATTCCCGCACCCGTGAATCTCTGGGGATCCGAGTCAACCAGCGTTCCTATGCCCAGACGGCTATTATTGCCAATATAGAAACTGAGCTGCCGCATCAGAATGTAGCCTACGAGCGTTTTACCGACACCGGCCCTCTGGCGATGCTGCCTTTATCCAGAAAACGATGTTCTCTGGTCTGGACGGCAAAGGATCATCAGGTTAAGGATATTATGGCCTGGGATGACAGGCAGTTTGGAGAGGCTTTGCAGGATCGCTTTGGTTTTCGTCTGGGGGCAATTACCCGGGTGGGTAAACGCTCGGCCTATCCGCTGGTTTTAATGACCGTGGATAACCGAACCCTGCAAGGTCAGCCTCGTGTCGCCCTGATAGGCAATGCTGCCCATGGTATCCATCCGGTTGCCGGGCAGGGGTTTAATCTGGGACTAAGAGACATTGCTGCCCTGGCAGAATTAATTGCCGCCGATATTCAACAGCACAAAACACCTGATCCTGGAGACAGTCAGTTGTTAAGCGATTACTGGCAATGGCGTCAGGCGGATATCCGCCAGGTCACCACGATAACCAATAGTCTGATTAAACTGTTTTCCAATAATTCCATGGTATTAACAGCGCTTAGAGACAGCGGTTTATTATTAACGGATATTATTGCCCCTTTACGGCATATGATAGCGGCAGAAGCAATGGGTAAGGGGATATTACAGGGACGGCTGAGCAAAATGGCTGTGGGACAATCACTGTATTAAATTTTTTATTAAAAGTAACGACCAGAAAACTGGACAGGCGCTGGATAAACTATGCAAAAATCAGCAGTACAACATTATGATCTGATCATTATTGGCGGTGGCATGGTAGGGGCGACCCTGGCCTGCGCCTTGGGCAACAGTGCCCTGAAAATAGCGGTTATTGAAGCTCATCAGGCGGATTATAACTGGCCTGAGGGCAGTCACGATATCCGGGTCAGTGCTTTAACTCATGCCAGTCAGCATATTTTTGAAAATATCGGTGCCTGGAAGAGTATGCAAAAAGACGGTGTTTGTGCCTATGATCAGATGCATGTCTGGGATGCGACCGGCCATGGAGAGATCCATTTTAACAGTATTGATATTGGCCAGATGAACCTGGGTCATATTGTGGAAAACCGCATTATTCAAAAAGCGGTGCAGAACCGTCTGACTGCTTTTGATAATATCGATTTATTAATGCCGCTTAAAGTGGCTGAGCTGCAGATTAATACTCAACAAACTAATACTCAGCAAAAAGCGGGTGTACAGCTGGCCACTGAAGACGGACAGATCCTCAGCGCCGATCTGCTGGTGGGGGCTGACGGCGCCAATTCCTGGGTCAGGCAGCAGGCGGGTATTCCCCTGAGTACCTGGGCTTATCACCAGACTGCAGTCGTATGTAATGTCACCACATCCGAACCCCATCAAAATGCCTGCTGGCAGCAGTTTATGCCGGAAGGGCCACTGGCTTTTCTGCCTTTATGTGATGATTCCTCGGCTGAAACCATCAGTTCTATTGTCTGGTCCACTTCAGAAGATAAGGCACAGGCTTTGCTGAATATGAATGAGCAGCAGTTTAACCAGGAGCTGCAGCTGGCTTTCGGCAGTACCCTGGGGCGGATAAAACTTAATTCAGAGCGCGGCGCTTTTCCCCTGCGCTTACGCCATGCCAATCAGTATGTACAGGAACACCTGGCTTTGATTGGTGATGCCGCGCATACCGTGCATCCTCTGGCCGGACAGGGCGTTAACCTGGGGCTGCTGGATGCAGTGGTACTGGCAGAAGAAATTCAACGGGCACTGCAGCAGCATCGGGCCATTGGCGGCATCCTGGCATTGAGATGTTTTGAGCGTCGTCGTAAAGCAGATAATATTGCCATGCTGGCCGCTATGGACGGGTTTAAGCGTTTATTCAGTAATGATATTACACCTTTGAAAGTCCTGCGTAATGCCGGACTGAGACTGGCCGATAAAATTCAGCCCTTAAAACAGATGATGATAAAACGTGCTATGGGGCTGGCGGGTACGGGCATTAATGATGATTTACCGAAACTGGCACGTCCTGAGCTATAATTAAAGTTTATAACAATAATAATAATGACCAATAGAAGTTACCGTTTACTGATTGGCAGTCTATTGCTGATTTTTCTTTATTTTGATATACACAATGGGGTTTATTTATTAATTCTGCTGATGTTCCTGGAGGGGGTCAGCAATTATCTACTGCCGGATCTGATTAATCGCTTTATCCCTGTTGCTGTCGGAAACGGTAACAATCTGGCACCGGTGCAAAACCTGACTCGATTCAGTTTTTCTGCTGAACGCGCGTGGCGTTTAATTGTTAGTTTGTTGCTGACATTTTCCTATATTATTTTTGATCCGCAGCTGAATCTGCTTCCAGAGAATATCATTACTCCATTAGCTGATGTCAGCTGGTTTTTTCCCTGGTTTATGGGACTGGCAATTCTGGGGGCTGGATTCAGTGCCGTGTGTCCGGTACTTATACTGGTAAAATGGATGGGTTTTAAATGACCGGTAATACACCAACCAATCGCAGAAATAAACTGAAAAATACTGAAGAACAGTATAACTTTGTACTGCCACTGCGTATTACCAGTGTGGTATTCTGGGGGCTGGTACTGGTTGGGTTAATTATTACTGTTTTCCTGCTGCAGGGTAAGGAAAAAGAGTTACAGACCCGTTACCAGACCAATACCATTTTACTGGCTAACTCCATGCAGATGCTGCTGGAAAAAACTCAGTCAGTGGATGCCATTAAAAAAATCCTGTCCGTAGAATTTCCCCGTTACCAGAAGCAATATTCTGTTGCCGCTGTTGAGCTTAAATTCGGTAAAAATATTATCCAGCAGGGTATTATTCCGGCCGACAGCATTTCTTATGTGCAAAATCTTCTGGTGCATGGCTCTGCTGCTGATAATAATCCTGATAAAACTAATTTTTTTCATAAACAGATCAGTCTGATTGCTTACTATCCCAATTTAAAGGTCCAGGTCATTGCTGAACGCAAGGATATGCTGATCACCATTGGCGGCCTGATTTTTATTTTTGGCCTGTTATTGCAGAGTATTCTGCGACATATGCTGACCAGACCGTTTCGAAAATTACTGGACTCGGCACAGAAATTCGCCAGGGGAGACACCTCGGTACGCTTTGATGAATCGACTTCCGATGAGTTTGGTTTTTTATCCCGCTTTATTAATAAAGCCCTTGATGCTATTGAACAGCAGCAACGTGAAGTGCATCGGGCACTGGCACGAGCCAAGCAGTCAGAGCTGCCCCTGTTTAAGGAAAAAGAACTGGCTGAAGTGACTTTGTATTCGATTACCGATGCGGTGATTACCACTGACGAAAAAGCCAGAATAAATTTTATGAATCCGGTGGCAGAAAGCATTCTGGGGTGGGATAAGCAGGAAGCAAAAGGCCGCCTCATCTGTGAGATTTTTCAACTGGTGGATGAGGAAAATTGCAGAGCCATTGAAAACCCGCTGGAACGCTTATTGAGCAATAAACAGATTGTTGAACAGAAAGTGGATACCGCACTGAAAGACCGCAATGGCCATTTAATCAGTGTGGAACTGTCAGTAGCAGCTATGAAAAATCAGGACGGCCATATTATCGGTGGTGTTATTGTCTTTCAGGATATCAGTGAATCTCGTCGAATGAGCCGGCAACTTTCCTATCAGGCCAGTCATGATGAACTAACGGAACTGTTTAACCGCCGGGTTTTTGAAAAGCGTCTTGAAGAACTACTTAATGATGCCTGGGATGAAGATAATGAACATGTCCTGTGTTACCTGGATCTGGATCAGTTTAAAGTAGTTAATGATACCTTCGGTCATATGGCCGGTGATGAACTGCTACGGCAGTTATCCATAGAACTGTCAAACAGTATTCGGGAGTCGGATCTGCTGGCGCGACTGGGCGGTGATGAATTCGGAATTCTGCTGGAAAACTGTGAACTGCAACAGGCCGAAAAGCTGGCAGAGACTATCCGTAAAAATATCAAGAATTACCGTTTTGTATGGGAAAAACGGCTCTTTGAAGTGGGTGTCAGTATTGGTGTGGTGGCTATTAATAAAACCAGTAAAAAGATTTCTGATATTCTCAGTGCAGCCGATCTGGCCTGTTATGCGGCCAAGGACAGCGGTAGAAACCGTATCCATGTTTATAAGCCGACGGACGAAGAACTGGCTAAACGGCATAGTGAAATGCATTATGTTATGCGTATTAATAATGCACTGAAAGAAAATGCCTTTACTCTTTTCAAACAACCCGTTGTATCTTTATTTGAAAAAGAAAAACTGTCTATGCACTGGGAAGTGCTGGTGCGCATGAATAATGACCAGGGTGAACTGGTGGCACCGGATGCCTTTATCCCGGCAGCAGAGCGTTATAATCTGATGCCGAAAATCGATCGCATGGTCATAGAAAAAACCTTTTCGGCTATGTCCAGGGGTGAATTTTTCAGAAAAGGCTATGAGCATCGGGTAGTGGGCATTAACCTTTCCGGTGACTCATTAAATGACCGTTTTCTCGAGTATATTCAGCAGCAGACCAGAAAATATAATATTAAATTTAATGAACTGTGTCTTGAAATTACCGAAACCATTGCAATTGCCAATTTAAGTACCGCCAATCATTTTATGGATGAGCTGAAAATCCTCGGATGTCAGTTTGCCTTGGATGATTTTGGTAGCGGCCTGAGTTCCTTTGGTTACTTAAAACATCTGCCCGTGGACTTTCTGAAAATTGACGGCAGCTTTGTCAGAGATATTGCCAGTGATGAGATTGATCGGGCCATGGTAGAGTCCATTAACCAGATTGGTCATACCATGGGCCTGCGTACCATTGCTGAATGGGTGGAGGATAAGGAAACCCTGCTGGAGCTAAAAAAAATGGGCGTGGATTATTCCCAGGGTTTTTATACCGGCAGGCCGGAACCGTTGCAATTTTAATAGATTATCTTTCTTTTTCCGAAAGTGTGCGCATTTTGCTCTTATTTGCTTTAAAAATTACAATATCGCTGATATCCAGGCGGATCCCAAGCGCTTGACCAACGCCATGATTATGATGACTGGGTGCCAGGCAGAAAATATGCTGTTCACTATTAACCTTCAGGGTATATAAAAATTCAGCGCCCCTGAATACCTTATCAATAATTTCCAGTTTTAAATCACTCTTATCATCATGAATAATATCATCGGGGCGGATTAAAATATCCACCGGACAACCAGCCTGACATCCTTCGGGGACTTTACCGTGAATAAGGCTTAATGCAGTTTCAATGGTCTGCTTATCCTTTACCTGTCCCGGAAGCATGACCCCCTGGCCGATAAAATTAGCTACATATTGCGTAGCAGGCTGATGATAAAGTTTATAGGGAGTGTCCCACTGCACTAGATGACCCTTGTGCAGCAGTCCCACTTTGTCTGCCATGGCAAAGGCTTCCTGTTGATCATGGGTCACCAGAATAGCGGTGATGCCTTCTTTTTTGATAATACGGGCGACTTCTGTGGCCAGTTGTTCACGCAGTTCAATATCCAGGCTGGAAAAGGGCTCATCCAGCAATAGCAATTCTGGTCTTGGCGCCATGGCTCTTGCCAGGGCTACTCTTTGCTGCTGGCCGCCGAACAGTTCATGCGGGTATTTATGGCCGATGTCCTGCAGATTAACAAGCTCCAGCAGTTCATCCACCCGCTGCTGACGCTGCATTTTGTTCAGTTTGTCCAGACCAAAAGCAATATTTTTGCCTATGCTTAAATGGGGAAACAGGGCAAAGTCCTGAAATACCATACCGACATTTCGCTGTTCCGGACTGATATGAATGCGGTCATTATTAACAATGCGTTTACGGATACTGATCTGACCCTGATCCGGTGTTTCAAACCCGGCAATACTGCGCAGCACAGTGGTTTTACCGCAGCCGCTGGAACCCAGCAGACAGCCGATTTCTCCTTCCTGCAGATGTAGGCTGATGTTGTCAATTACTTTATGGTTATGATAACTCAGGGAGATATGTTCTAGTTGTAATAATGGGGAGGGCATCATTCAGGTTTCAGGTTTCAGGTTTAGGGTAGAGTGGTTAGTTTTATGGCTGATGGATAAACTCAGTAATATTACCGGAATAATGCCTGCCAGTACAATCCTAATAGCGGCGCTGGCGGCATCGGCAAGACGTTCGTCGGCAGTCAGTTCATAGGCGTGTACCGCCAGGGTGTTAAAATTAAAGGGGCGTAATAACAGGGTGGCCGGTAATTCTTTTAGAATATCCACAAATACCAGTAATACAGCGGTTAATAAGGTGCCGCGCATTAAGGGAATATGAATCCGGGTCAGTACACTCAAGGGGCGAAAGCCCATGGAGCGGGCGGCATCATCCCTGGACGGTTTAATTTTTCCCAGGGAGGATTCCACAGAACCGACCGAGACGGCCAGAAAACGAACCAGATAGGCAAATATCAGGGCAAACAGGGTACCGGACAGCAGCAGACCGGTGGAATAATCAAATTGTGCCCGGCTCCAGTCATCCAGAGTATTGTCCAGCCAGGCAAACGGGATCACTACGCCAATGGCAATCACCATTCCGGGAATGGCATAGCCCATGGAAGTCAGACGTACCAGGGTTTTTATCAGCAGGGTATTATGCAGCCGCTGACCATAGGCCATAAACAGAGCCAGCAGTAGAGCCAGAACCGCAGTAACCATAGCTAGTCCCATACTATTGGCCACCAATGTATAAAAATCCTTATTGATCATCTCTTCAGCAGTGTCTATGGTCCAGATGACCAGTTGCCAGAAGGGCAGAATAAAACCTGCCATCAGCGGCAGCAGCCAGGCAATAAAGGCCAGCCAGCCCTGGGCAGGTCTCAGTCTGATACGGCGGGCATGTGCCTGACGTCCGGACTGCTGATGATAGCGGGCCCGTCGTCTTGAATACCGTTCTATCACAATTAGCACAAAAACAAAGCTTAATAATAATGCCGCCAACTGCCCAGCCGCAATAGTATCTCCCAATCAGAACCAGGTACGGAAAATACCGGTGGTAAAGGTGGGTACGCCAAAATATTCCACCGTACCAAAGTCGGCCAGAGTCTCCATTAAAGCCAGAGACAGGCCGGTAATAATGGCTGGTCGGGCCATGGGCAGGGCTACCCGGAAAAAACTGCGCCAGGGGCCTAGTCCCAGGGATCGGCTGGCTTCCAGAGTAACACTAGACTGTTCAAGAAAAGCCGCCCGGGCCAGCAGGTAAACATAGGGGTATAATACCAGCGAGAGCATAATGACCGCCCCGCCGATAGAGCGGACTTCAGGAAACCAGTAATCACGGGCTGACCAGTGAAAGGTTTCCCGAAGAAAGGTCTGTACCGGGCCGGAAAAATCCAGCATGCCGGTATAGGTATAGGCAATAATATAGGCAGGCACTGCCAGTGGCAGTAATAAAGCCCACTGAAATACTTTGCGCCCTGGAAAGCGGCAGATACTGGTGAGCCAGGCCGTGGTAATCACCATGCTCAGAGTACCGATACTGACACCCAGCATAAGGAGGATCAGTGAATTGAGAATATAGTCCTGTAATACTGTATCCAGTAGATGCCGCCAGGTCTCATTGACACCGTAAAAGACAAAACTGAAGACAGTGAACACCGGTACGGCAAACAACAGGGTAATGACAAGAATACCCCATTGCCAGCGGCTGGTTTTTTTTGATGGTCACGCGCTCAGCCCTGTTTTTCTGCTGAATTTACCACGGGCAAGCGATTATTTCCAGCTGGCCCGATCCATAATTTTAACGGCTTCTGCATTATTCACACCCAGTTGATCAAGATTA